>NZ_CP047023.1:1338336-1643755 GCF_009796765.1 Paraglaciecola sp. L3A3 | reverse complement strand
GATCATTGTCAGTAAAATAATTAACAGGGATCTTAGGCTGTCCACCTGCTGACAAGTCTCGTAAATACTCTTGTTTTAAACTATCTGGATCATACTCAGGATGACCAGTAACAAACACTAACCTTTTGTCTTTTGACGCGACAATATACGCGCCACCTTCTTTAGATATAGCCAAAGTATTCAACTCATCAATTGAGTTGTAGTCAGCTAAACTTATTTCTCCATAACGAGATTGTGGTGCATAAAAGGCAGGATCAAATCCTCGCATTAATTCATCATGTTCATTTTGTACAAAATGTTGATAAATACCACTTAACTTATTATCTCTTAATGCCCGATACTTGCCAAAATAATGAAACATAGCTGCATGGGCCGCCCAGCAAGAGAACAAAGTAGATTGTACGTTTTTGCGGGCCCAATCCATAATGGTTTGCATCTTGTCCCAGTACTTTACATCTTGATATGCAAGGTGAGCCAAAGGTGCACCGGTAACAATTAAGCCGTCATATTGCTTATGGGCAATATCGTCAAACTGCACATAAAAATTATCCATGTGAGCTTTGGGAGTATTTTTCGGCGCTTGGTTATCAATTCGAATAAGGTCAATATTGACTTGCAATGGCGAACTAGATAACAAGCGTAAAAACTGTAATTCTGTTTCCATTTTGTTCGGCATTAAATTCAGTATCCCAACTTCCATTGGTCTAATATCTTGAGTGGCTGCCCTGCAAGTATCCATCACAAAAATATTTTCTTTGTGCAATTCATTTTGTGCAGGCAAATCACTGGGGATTCGAATAGGCATAATGACTCCGATGCTGAATTTTATGGTTATAAATTTCGCTCAATACGCCGCAAAAGTCAACATCTTTACGTCTAGACGTCTAAATGAAAAAATATAAATACATGTTAATAGATATACAAAAACAGAAAAAGATGGGAATTAATAAAAGGAGTCAGTGAAAATTAGTTTTGATTGTGATGCAAATTAAATAAGAGTTCAGCTTCAGCTAAGGGTATTTCACATTCCTGTACCACTTCTTCAATGCTAGCACCTTGGCTAATTAGTTTAACGCCTTTATTGTAAAAGCGGCTTTGGGGATCTTGTTCAACAAATGTTTGTTGGGTCTGTTGTAACTCTTTTACTTGCAGTTCTAATTCTTTTAAACGATTAACTAAACCATAGTTACCTGTTCGTACTTCATGCAGCTCATTAATAAAACTATTTATTTGTTGTTTACAAGAAATGAGTTGACTAGCTTGACTTTCAATATTGCTAGCTTGAGAACGATTAGCAAGAACAACTTTTACTAAAAAAATAGCTAGCAACAAAGATATGCCTAAAGCAACCAAACTTATTATCATTGCTAGGTCCATATATGTCTCGTTTCTATTAACTTAGTAGGTATATAACAGCTACCAGAGTGTCGTCTGATAGCCAGTTTTACATTAAATATTAGTGATTTCACTCCACTCATCATCACTGAGTAATTTATTTAAATCAACTAGAATAAGTAACTGACCATCTCTATTACTCACACCTTGAATAAACTTGGCACTTTCCTCTGTTCCAACATTAGGTGCACTATCTATTTCTGATGAACGTAGATATACCACTTCTGCAACACTGTCGACTAAAATACCAACCACTTGATCATCTGATTCAATAATAACGACTCGAGTGTTATCAGTAATATCTGCAGAGGGTAAACCAAAACGAGAACGTGTATCAATGACAGTGACAACGTTTCCCCTTAGGTTGATGATACCTAGCACATAATCAGGAGCGCCGGGCACAGGGGCTATTTCAGAATATCTGAGCACCTCTTGTACTTGCATCACATTGATACCATAAGTTTCTTCACCTAACTTATAGGTAACCCATTGTAAAACCTCGTCACCATTTTCTGCTACTGTATTGCTTGAATTTCGTTCGCCACTCATTCCTATTGCTCCGGCCTATAAAAACTAATCACTACTGCTTAAACCTTGGTTTAGCATACTTATCATTTGTTGTACGTTTAACAAAGCACACATTTTCTTTTTAATCATTCCAGATAACCAAGGGCGACTGCCCATTACATTTCGCCACTTAACATCATCCGGTAATAAAGTTTCTGTCGTTATTAGATTTTCACAACCTAATCCCCAGCCACTTTCACCTAAAACTATAAGATATTGATATTTTGTCGATTCAGCCACTTTTTCGGCTGATTTTTCTGACATTATCCATTTTGCTGTATCTACTACATTATATTTTTCTTCGCGGTGTAACAACACCCCTTTAAACCAATTCGGTTTTCCAAATAAGGGGTTAATATTGGTAATTTGGTGGATACCACCTAATTCCGTGAGTGGTACTGCTAAGGTCATACCAGCCACTTCAAATAACAGCACCTGAAATTTCGTTTCAGGCACAACAGGAAAAATAACCTCAGCTCTGGTTTTTACTGTTGTTAACTCTTCTTCGACCTCAGGGATAATAACTTTAGTTATTATCGGCTCAACCTTAATACGCTTTTTAATCAAGGGATCATAGGGTTCACTTCTAGCAGACGGGGCAGTCTTAAGCAATTGTTCAACAGTTTGCCTATGGAGTTCATCGGCTATTGGCTCTTCTGTCAGCAAAGCTGACATATAATCGTCCATCACATCTTCATTGGCGAAAGGATTACTTGCCATAATTACATTCCAAACTTTGTAAATAATCTAATAATTTAGAATAGGCAATCACCCCTCTCGATTTAGGACAAAAAACTGAGGGTGGACTTTGAGCTTGGCTTGCATCACGAAATTTGGTATCGATAGGAATAACCCCTTCCCAGACATTTTCCTTATAGGTTTGACCTAATAGTCGGTAGGAATCTATTCCTGCTTTAACCCGTCTATCATACATAGTAGGTACTATGCTAAAAGCGAAGGTTTTAGCTAATGACTTTTGCATTATCTCCATAGAATGCATGATTCTGTCTAAACCTTTCAAAGCTAAGAACTCAGTTTGAACAGGAATAATCACCCTTTCACATGCAGCCAAAGCATTAATCATTAACACTCCTAAAACAGGGGGGCAATCCACAATCACAAAATCAAATTCGTCTGATACTTTATCTAGTGCCCGACGTAAAATTAAGCCCATCCCCGTTTGTGTACCTAACTTCCGGTCAAGAGTCGCTAATGCCATGGTCGCGGGTAAAATAAATAAAGAGTCCAATTTAGTTGAACACAGACTATCCATCACTTTATCTTTGTTTAAATTTTTGGCGTCAATAAATACGTCATATAAGCTTGAAGACAATTGCTCTGAATCAATTCCAAAATAATAACTCATTGATGCTTGGGGATCGGTATCAACAAGTAATACACGCTTACCTGCTTGTGCCAACAAACCGCCTAAGGTTACAGTTGTGGTAGTTTTACCCACTCCACCTTTGTGATTGGCAACAGTCCAAACTACCAAAATTCTCTCCAAATATTAATATGCTTAGCCCTAGTTCAAAAAATGATGTACAGAAAACGTAAATTTTGATTGATTATTTAATTATTTCTTTTTTGATATTGTCAGCCATTTCAGCAATATCATAATTTTTTTGCGCAATATTAGAAACTGTAACGGCTTGGGGCATACCATAAACAACGCAACTATCTTTGTCTTGAGCCCATATAGTGCTGCCTTTAGCTTTAAGTGCACGACAACCTTCCTTACCATCAGCCCCCATCCCAGTCAAAATAACGGCTAAAACATTACCGTTACAAACATTAGATAAAGACATAAATGTTAAATCCACACTAGGCTTGTAGGTTTCAGATGCATATCGTTCTGGTCCTAAAATATTAATTTTAGCTGCGCCTTCTGAACCAGAAATAATCATTTGTTTACCTCCGGGCGCTAAATAACAATGACCATTTTTTAAAATATCACCATGCCTTGCTTCCGTGATAGTGACTTTACACAAGTCATTTAACCGCTTCGCAAAAGCTTCCGTAAAAGTACTGGGCATATGTTGCACAATCAAAATCGGGGTTGGAAAATTTGCTGGTAACTCAGTCAAAATTTTCTGTAATGCAACCGGCCCGCCTGTAGAAGCGCCAATTGCTAAACAGCTATATTTTTTATTGCTACTGATAAATGATTTAGATAACGAAGATAAACTTGTATTTCTACTCGAAACTTCAGTAGATAATCTAGCTTTAACCGCTAAAGAACCTCCTGCGAGTGCAGAAGACCTCCTTTGACTAAAACCAACTTTTCTATGCCTACATAAATCTTTGACTCTATTTTGTAACAACAATATAGCTTCTTTACGATTTAACGCAATATCTTCAAATTTTTTAGGAAGAAAATCTAGGGCACCGGCATCAAGAGCATTTAAAGTAGCTTGAGCACCCTCACTGGTAAGTGAAGAAAACATCAGGATAGGGACTGGCGTTCGTGACATGATCTCCTTTACGGCTGTGATCCCATCCATTACCGGCATTTCAATATCCATGGTAACCACATCAGGTTTTAATAAAGCAACACTCTTGATTGCTTCAACCCCATCTTTTGCTTCACCTACAACTTCAAATTCAGCATTTTCTTCTAGTATCTGCTTGATTCTTCGGCGAAAAAAAGTTGAATCATCAACTATTAATATCCTGTATGCCATTTTCAGCTATTCTGCCTTTATTTAAAGCCATTATTAAATTCTATTGGCCTAATACTTAAGATCTTTTAGCCGCGTACCTTTTTAAAAGGGCAGGCACATCTAATATTAGAGCAATGCCACCATCGCTTGTAATCGTTGCACCTGCCATTCCAGGCGTACCTTGCAACAATTCATCTAAAGGTTTAATTACTACTTCTTCTTGACCAATTAAAGCATCCACCACAAAACCTAGTTGTTGAGTACCAATTTGCACTACCACAACATGTCCTTTGGCCTTATCAATTTCAGCTGGATTCTGATTGCGCACCAACCATTCTCTTAAATAAAAGAGTGGTATAGCTTTTGAACGCACTATCATAGTTAACTGACCATCAACCGTATTGGTTTTAGTCACATCCATATTAATAATTTCATTCACTGAGCCAAGAGGTAAAGCAAAAGTTTGCTGACCCACTACTATCATTAATGTCGGTAAAATAGCTAATGTTAATGGTACTTTAATTTCTAAAGTTGTACCTATTCCCATTTTTGAATCTATATTGATGGAGCCGTTTAATTGATTGATCTTGGTTTTAACCACATCCATACCAACACCACGACCAGACACTTCAGATATTTCTGTTTTAGTAGAGAAACCAGGTGCGAAAATCAAATTAAAAGCTTCTACATCAGTCATTCTTGTCGCGGTATCGGCATCAAGTACACCTCTAGATATGGCTATTTCTTTTAACTTTTCAGGATCCATACCTTTACCGTCATCAATGATACTTAACAGAATATGATCACCTTCCTGAGACGCAGATAACTTAACCGTGCCCATCGCAGGCTTACCAGCTTCTTTGCGCTCTTCAGGCATTTCGATGCCATGATCCACTGAGTTTCTCACCAAATGCACTAAAGGATCAGCCAAAGCTTCTACTAAATTTTTATCTAAATCTGTTTCTTCACCTTCAAGCTCAAGAGTGATTTCTTTCTTTAAGGTACGAGCTAAGTCACGGACAACACGGGGAAAACGGCCAAAAACTTTTTTGATTGGCTGCATACGTGTTTTCATCACAGCACCTTGGAGGTCACCAGTGACAACATCTAAATTAGCGATGGCTTTAGTCATACTATCGTCATTCACAGTAAGACCTAAACTTAATAAGCGATTTCTAACTAAAACTAACTCACCTACCATATTCATAATTTGGTCTAAGCGTTTAGTATCGACCCGCACAGTCGTTTCAGCTTGTGGAGGCGCTGCAACTTTTCTTTCTTCTTTTTTAATTGGCGCAGCTGTAGAGCTTGCTTTTGCTGCTGGGACAGCTGTCTTTTTAGGCTCTGTAACAGAAGGTTTTGCTGTTTGTTGTGGTACTACAACTTTATCTACTGGTTTTTCAATTTGCTCTGCAGGGCCTTTACCCTTGCCATGCAATTCATCTAAAAGCGCTTCAAATTCGTCATCAGTAATATCATCATTTGAACTTGCTGCAACAACCGGCTCCTTTTTAGAAGACTCAGGTGCAACAGAAATCGGTTCATCACCTTTAAATTGTCCTTTTCCATGTAACTGATCTAATAATGCTTCAAATTCGTCATCACTGATATCATCGTTAGAATCTGCATCACTTGGCGCTATCACATTTTCTTTTGATGCTGGAGCTGAGCCACCATGTAACTCATCCAATAATGCTTCAAATTCATCTTCACTAAAATCGTCTGCGGAGTTTACTGGCACATCATTTGATGTAGTGGTTGGTACAATAACAGGTTTATCTAGTGATTCAGGCGCACTCAGGCGAGTAAGTGTTTCTATTAAGGACTGGTCTGCTGCGACAAGGGCCTCGCCAGCTTTAACGTTATCGAACATTTGTACGACTAGATCAGTAGCTTGTAAAATAACATCCATTAACTCTGGTGTTAAAGTACGCTGGCCATTACGCATCACGTCAAAAACATTCTCAGCACCATGACAAATTTCAACTAATTCGGTTAGAGATAAAAAGCCTGCCCCCCCTTTTACTGTGTGATAGCCCCGAAATATAGCATTAAGCAGATCGGCGTCTTCTGGGTTATTCTCTAAATCAACGAGCTGTTCTTGTAATTGTTCTAAGATCTCTCCCGCTTCAACCAGAAAGTCCTGAAGTATTTCCTCGTCAACATCAAAAGCCATATTTCATTTACCCCTAAAATCCAAGACTTGAAAGCAAATCATCAACATCATCTTGATCTGACGCCACATCGTCTCTGCTGTCTGCATCCATAATTGGACCTTCAGCCACTATCATATCGGCTTGATCATCAGATATATTAAGCTTTTTATGAGTTATATCGGTATCCTTGGCTTCCACTCCACCAAACATAGTTAACATATAAACTAGGTTATCTTCCACTTCCTTAACAAGCTCAATCACTCTTCTGATAACTTGCCCTGTAATATCTTGATAACCTTGTGCAAGTAATACTTCAGTTAACAAACTACTCAGTTTAGCCGTTTCCTCTGCACTATCTTTAAAGAAGCTATCAACTTGTTTAGCTAAATGGTTGAAGTCCCCAAGTTGCAGATTACGAGCCATTAACTTATCCCACTCAGGTGCGATATTGCGTATGCCTTCATTTAGCCTTTCGGCGATAGGCATGCAAGTATCAACCAGATCCATAGTTTTGTTAGCTGCATCTTCAGTGGTTTGAATAACATACGTTAAACGCGTTTGAGCATCAGGTATATCTTCATTCGTCATATCAATGATACGAGGATCCAATTGAAAATTATTCAATGAATCATGTAATTGACGAGTTAATTTTCCAACTTCTGAGAATAGTTCAACTGAATTATTTGTATGAATTTTTTCGAGCAAATCATGAGCAGCTTGATGCTCTTCCGCCTCAACTAAAGACACTAGTTTTTTGGCATCTTCCAAAGAAATTGGCGGTTTGTTTAAGGTTGTCATACAGTCTTTCCTTTTAGTTCGGTCTGCCTGAATTTAACCTAAACGTTCAAAGATCTTAGCCAATTTTTCTTTTAATGTTGCAGCGGTAAAAGGTTTAATAACATATCCATTAACGCCTGCTTGAGCTGCAGCAACAATTTGTTCTTTTTTGGCTTCAGCAGTCACCATCAACACTGGAATATGTTTTAAATCAGTATCAGCGCGAATTGCCCTTAATAAATCTATACCTTGCATTCCAGGCATATTCCAATCAGTTACGACAAAATCAAAATCGCCCTGTTGCAACATAGGTAAAGCAGTGTTTCCATCATCTGCTTCTTGTATATTTGTAAAACCAAGATCTTTAAGTAAGTTCTTAATAATTCTTCTCATTGTTGAGAAATCATCCACAACAAGAATCTTCATGTTTTTATCCAAAACCACCTCCGGTGAGGATCCAACCTCTATTAACAATTTTATTTTTCGTTTATACGCCAAGATTGCATACGTGACTTAAGTTTCAACATTGCTTGACTATGTATTTGACTTACTCTGGACTCACTCACTTCCAAAACTTCACCAATTTCTCTAAGATTCAATTCTTCGTCATAGTATAAGGACAAGACAATCGCTTCTCGTTCAGGCAAAGTGGTGATTGTATCGGCTAATGCTTTTTGAAATGAACCTTGAACTAGTTCATCAAAAGGTGAATTAGAACCTTTAGTTTGTTCAGTCGTTACCACATCTTCGGTAACCCCTAAATCTTCAATACCGACTATCCTTCCAGCATTAACTTCATTTAACATCTGGTGATAACTTTCAATACTGACTTGTAATTTTTCTGCTACATCTATGTCTCGAGCATCTCTTCCGGTAGCTCGTTCGACTTGATTAATCGCTTCTGTGATTGCCCGACCATTTTTATGCACTGATCTTGGGGTCCAATCCCCTTTGCGAATTTCATCAAGCATTGAACCTCGTATACGGATTCCTGCAAAGGTTTCAAAACTTGCACCTTTACTGCCATCAAAGTTTCTTGAAGCTTCTAATAATCCGATCATTCCAGCCTGAATCAAATCATCAACAATCACACTAGCGGGTAATCTAACCATCAAATGGTGGGCGATCCGCTTGACTAGCGGAGCGTGCCGTTCAACTAAATCGTTTTTATTGGCAAGTTGTTGATAAGCAGCTGCTTTACTACTCACCGGTTATTGCACACAACGTCTTTAGATACCAATTGCTCTAAGAAAAACTCTAGATGTCCTCCAGGCTGATTAGGAATAGGCCATTCAATCGCTTTTTTAGCTAATCGACGAATTGCCATAGCGGCAGGAGAAGTAGGATAAGCATCAACAATTGCTTTTTGTTTTCTCACCGATTTACGTACATTTTCATCAAAAGGTACAACTGCAACTAACTCTAACGCTACGTCTAAAAATCGATTAGTCACTTTTGTTAATTTAGTAAACAATTCATCACCTTCACGCATGCTACGCACCATGTTAGCGACAATCTTAAATCTAAATATGCCATGTTCTTTATTTAGAATCTTAATCAATGCGTAGGCATCAGTTAACGATGTAGGCTCATCGCAAACCACCATTAATATGTCTTGAGAAGCTTTGGAGAAACTTAACACCATATCCGAAATCCCAGCAGCAGTATCAACAATTAACACATCAATTTGCGTTTGTAATTCGCTAAAAGCTCGAATCAGACCAGCATGTTCGGTAGGTGATAGTTCAGCCATAGATTGACTGCCAGATGTAGCTGGCGCAATTTTTATTCCGTATGGGCCTTCAACTAACACTTCGTCTAAGGTGCATTCACCAGACAAGACGTGAGATAAGTTTTTTTCAACCCTCAATCCCAACAATACGTCGACATTGGCAAGACCTAAATCCGCGTCTAGTACCATAACGCGTTTGCCTTGTTGAGCCAATGAGATGGCGGTATTAAGTGTGATGTTAGTTTTACCTACACCACCTTTACCGCCTGTCACGGCTATTACTTTTATAAGTCTAGATTGATTCATTCTTCTTAAGCTACTTGCTTGGTCCTCAATCATACTGCCACTGCTGCATTTGTAATGTGATTTGTTTCAGTATGAAGTAAACCGAATTTTTTATAAAGCTTTGCTGCACTCATAATTAAAAATTTCGTATCTGCGGGTTGCATATCTTCAGGCACTTTCTGTCCATTAGTCAAATAACAAATTTGCAATTTATTTTCTATCGCCACGCTTATCGCCTCTCCAAGACTGTAACATTCATCCAGCTTGGTCAATATACACCCTTGTAAAGAAATCTGTCGATACTCTTTAATCGTTTGTTGCATGACACGATACTGGCAATTGGCTTGCATCACCAAATATTTTCTAATAGTAACACAAGAATTTTGTTTAATAGTATCTAACTGCTTGATTAGTCTAGCATCTTGTTGACCAAAACCTGCAGTATCTATTAATACTAAACGTTTATTCCTAAATTGATAAAGTAAATCTGATAATTCATTGGCATTTTGCGCTTTTTTTACACAACAACCGATAATTTTTCCATAAGTCGCAATTTGCTCAAAGGCACCAATTCTGTAATTATCAATAGTCACTACCGCAACTTGTTCTGCGCCATATTTTTGTGCTGCTTGGGCAGCTAGTTTAGCTACTGTGGTAGTTTTACCGGTACCAGTAGGTCCCATTAGTGCAACCACACCAGGTTGGGAAAGAATATCATCCCTTTTAGTTTGCAATCTATTAGCCAAAAGTTTAAGTAAAAATAACCAAGCTTCTCGTTCATTAGCAGATTCGGGCGCATAGGCAACCACTTCTTCGGCTAATGTATTTGAAATACCCATTTGTAATAGTTTTTCAACTAAATAACCATGCAATGGATGTTTTCGATTATTTTCTTGATTAATTAAACCTGATATCTGGAACTGTAGAATATTACGCAATGATGATAATTCCTGCCTCATTTCTTTTAAGGCAGAGTGTTCCTGAGGAGTTGAATTTTGTTGTTGAACCGGCTGAGTAACCAAAGGTCGCTCAGGCTGGACCAAAGGTTCAGTCTGAGTTGTCACTGATTGTGATTGTTTTTCAAGCAAAGCTTTTAAACTATCAGGCCCATTATCACCAATAATTTCACTTAAAGTCGGTGTTTTTCGCTGAGCATTGACACTATTTTCAACTTGAGGTTTAGTTTGACGGGGAAGCTGAGCATCAGGCTCTTTGTCATAAGCTGCGACAATCTCAATTCCGTCCGCATGTTTTTTATTTGACATGATAACAGCATCACCGCCCAACTCGTCTTTGACTTGTTTAAGCACGTCTCGCATATCTTTACCATAAAAACGTCTGATTTTCACATAACCCCCTAATGTACTTCAATTGTGTCAGATTATTGACCCACAGCACTCACGATTTTAATTTGTTTATCATCAGGAATTTCCTGATATGAAAGAACATGTAACCCACTCACTGAATGTTTTAAAAACTTAGATAAAACTGGGCGTAACATGCCTGAAGTCAATAATACTGCCGGTTCACCAGCTAACTCTTGTTGTTGAGTCGCTTCATTTAGTGAACTTTGTAAACGTTCAGCTAAACCCGGCTCGATGCCAGCACCTTCGGCACCACCTGCTTGAAGTGACTGGTGCAACATCTGTTCCAACTCTGGCGCCAGAGTTATGACAGGTATTTCTGGGGCGCCGCTGTTAATCTCTTGGACAATTAATCGTTTTAGAGCAATACGTACTGCAGAGACTAGTACATCAGGATCTTGACTCTTCGGGCCAAATTCGCATAGTGTCTGCACTATGCTACGCATGTCCCTTATAGGTACACCTTCATATAAAAGCGTTTGCAATACTTTGACCACAGTACTTAATGGCAAGATATCCGGTACTAAGCCTTCAACTAATTTAGGGCTATTTTTAGCAAGTAAATCGAGCAACTGTTGAACTTCTTCATGGCCCAATAGTTGATAAGCATTGTTGGTTAATAATTGACTTAAATGTGTGGCTACTACAGTGGCAGCATCCACAACCGTATAACCTAAGGTTTGTGCATGCTCTCTTTGATTAGCTTTAATCCAAACTGCATCTAAACCAAACGCAGGATCAGTGGTCACTTTACCCTCTAGCTTGCCAAATACTTGCCCAGGATTAATCGCTAGCTCATTGTCATGGCTAAGCTCAGATTCCCCCACAGTCACACCTAACATAGCAATGGTATAATTATTAGGGCTTAAATCTAAATTATCGCGAATATGCACTGGCGGAATTAAAAAACCTAACTCTTGAGATAATTTTTTACGTACACCTTTAATTCGGGTTAATAACTCCCCTCCTTGAGCTTTGTCGACTAACGGGATTAATCGATATCCAACTTCTAAGCCAATAGTGTCGACATGTTGAACATCATCCCAACCTAATTCTTTAATTTCTTGAGGTGCGTTACTTTGTTCAGGCAATTGGCTGACAACTTCAGGTTCATTAGCCCGTTTTTCTGCTAACCAATGACTATAAAATGCATAACCACCAACAGCTGCACTAAAACCAAGAAACGCTATATGTGGCATACCTGGGACTATCCCCATCACAAATAAAATACCACTGGTAATGTATAAAGCTCTTTGATTACCTAATTGTTTAGTTAACTCTTGGCCCATTTCTTGAGAATCGTTTTCTCGTGTCACAATAATCGCAGTAGCTACAGACAATAATAAAGACGGGATTTGCGCAACTAAACCATCACCTATGGTCAATAAAGTATAAATTTCGATGGCATCGGAAAAGGCCAAATCATGTTGGATCATACCTATAAATAAGCCGCCTACTATATTTATCAACATAATAAACAAACCAGCGATGGCATCACCTTTTACAAATTTTGACGCACCATCCATAGAGCCGTAAAAATCTGCTTCACTGGTAATTTCAAAACGGCGTTTACGAGCCTCATCTGAATCTATAAAGCCAGCATTCAAATCTGCATCTATGGCCATCTGTTTACCCGGCATTGCATCTAAAGTAAAACGTGCACTTACTTCAGATATTCGCCCTGCGCCCGCGGTCACAACTTTAAAGTTTATAATTAATAATATGGCAAAAACCACAATACCGACGGCATAGTTACCACCAATAACCACTGCACCAAAAGCCTCAATCACTTTCCCCGCAGCTGCACCACCTTCATGTCCTTCAAGCAACACAATACGGGTGGAAGCTACGTTCAGTGCCAGTCTTAATACAGTGGCAATTAATAAAACAAGGGGGAAAATACCAAAATCTACAGGCTTTTTAGTAAAAACTGAAACCAGAATAACCACTAGGGATAAAGCGATATTAAAACTAAATAATATGTCCAACAAAAACGCCGGCATAGGTAAAATAACCATACCCATAATAGCCAACAACACTATAGGAGCGCCTAAACCAGTTGTCGCAGACTTTAGTTTATTCTTGTCGAATCGATTTAAATACGAAGTTAATTCCATAAACAAAAAATTGACGCTTTATTGGTTTTCGAATGATTAACTGAAGTGATAGCAACTAGTGCGCCAAGTCGCTCAAAATAATCAAAGGTCACAATCGTTTGCCGGTAATTTATACGGATCACTATAAATAACTTAAGTAGAAATAACGGCGAGGAAAAGATTAGATGCATTAGATAGGAGATAGATTTTAGTGGATAGCAAAAAACTGATCTGTAATTCAGCGGCGAGTTACGAGAAAAAGCCAAAGATCGAAATTAGAAAACCACAGTCGACAATTTAGTCATTGCTGCATGTCGTTAGCAGGAATCCATTCTTCAAAAATCAAAGTCGACGAACTCATTGAGTTTCAGGCTGTAGTGTGGGCTGGAGGACACCTCCGGCTACCCGATTAATTGTTGATGCTCAGCGTCAACGGCACGTGATCACTAATCGAAATCCAACCGTCGTGCTGACCCATCTTCAAATCACATTCTTCTGTAAAGTCTGACGAGGTAAAAAAGTAATCAATGTGGTACGCCTTCTCACGGTTCCGCTGCAAGAAGAATGTTGGGTTGGACTCGTTGCCCTGTTCTTCATCAAAAGCTCGATGATACTGGCTCTTGAAACCCATCTCGCTGAGCTCAGCAACCACGTCTGAATGATTCCACCATCGGTCCGGCTTATCCCAGCGCACATTGCTATTAAAATCGCCAAGAATGAGTGTCTTTGGTTGGCTCAGATCTGCACGATGAATTTGAAGGTATTTCCAGAATTGCCCCATGTACCCAAATGCTTCGTCATTTCGCCCCTTCGTCCAGACTGCCAACACAGTGAGATCTCTGTTTATAGTGAAAGGGAGAAAAAGCCTGAGATCTCCCGTACTCCAATTCAGCGTTTCACTTCTGCTAAACAACCCAGGCACGGAAAAGCTGCCACTCCAATCTAACTTTTCAATCAGGTGACCATTCCGAGGAAATATGCCGATGCCACGATTTTTCGACTCGCCAACCCACAGGTAAGAACCGGCCCAGTCTCTGTAGGCCGGTGTCGATAGCGCAGGATCCTCGCATTCCTGAATCACTAAAACGTCGGCTTGTAAGCTATCTGCTTCTGCAAGCTTTCGTCTGAGTGCTCCATTACAGTTCCAAGTAACAACTTTCATAGATAGAGACAATTAACTACTTAGTGATTATACGGCACGTAGTGTGTGACGAATAATCACCTTGTTGGACAAAGCCGAGACCCTGCCCTTAAATTTATTGGTATTGTTTATGCTAATGGAATTTGTATTTGAAAGGAATAGCGGTTCGCGTATCAAGGGCAAGTTTATTCGCATACCTACCAGCCACTATGAGCAATATTTTTATGTTAAACACGGTACTGGTTATCATATTATCGACTCTTTATCTTGTTTTCCAAACGATAGGCCAGCCTAACCCATGACAGTGATTTACCTGTCATATTACTGCGTCTTTATCGGTCTGTATTAGACCGTCATACGATTATCTTAGCCACTTGCTATCTTCTGAACATTGAGGGGCGGCAGTACGATTGACGTCAACATCAGCACACCTGCTTTACATGCTGGACAAGGCCAGTATTTAGCGGGTTCGTATGTTTCTTCATTGTCCTGTTGCTCCACCATGTCAGGTAATTGTCGTCGAATGACCTCAAGTTTTTTACGTCGACAACAATTCGCTAAAAAACCAAAGTGCCGCACGCGCATCAAACCCTTTGGTAGAATATGACTGAGGTAACGACGCACAAATTCTTCACCCCTAAGTGTCATCTGTTTATGCTGATTACCATCTGCATAATCTTTGTAATTGAAGGTGACCTTCTCTTCACTTATAGCCTGTAATCTCGACTCATTGAGCATGCCTTTTTTCGTATACCGACCTAAATAACGAATAACTGTTTTGGGCTGACACAAACAAGGTTTACTGTACACACACCAAGCTTTACTCATTAACATCTGCGCTTGGGGGACAGCCAATTCACATGACCTGAGTGCCGCCAACATCTTAGCCCTGAATACAGTAGATAAAGCTTTTACAGGAAACAAATACGCCTTTTTGACACTTTGCCAGTGTGCCTGCTCATCCACTGCCCCGCCAGGAATAAGACAATGCAAGTGAATATGCTGGCTTAAGGTTTGCCCCCACGTGTGTAACACGGCTGTCATGCCCAATTGCCCTTTCAGATTTTTACGGGATATTGCAAATTGACTCAAGGTCGCCCACACTGCCTGAAACAGACTTTTGTACAGACTTTTGTACAGACTTTCAGGGGCATACTGACTTATCACGTTCAATTCATGAGGTAAGGTGAACACCAGATGGAAATACTTGCATGGCAACACATTCCCTTGTTGTTGCTCAACCCATTGTGCTGTTTGCTTACCCTGGCAGCGGGGACAATGCCTATCTCGGCACGAGCAATACACCACTTTATCAAACGAACACGACCCGCATTGCCACTGCTGCATACCTAATTTCCCTGTTCGACAATCCACTATATGTCGGCATACCTTATCTTGTTGATAACTCAATGTATGATGTTGTCGATACGCTGGCAGGAATTGCTGTAACGCATCCGCCACATGCAGCGCACTCATGACACACCATCCCAATCTGCCATTAAATCTTGGGCACCATTATTTAGCTCGGGCAACCAATGCAAATAATGTTGAGTCGTTCGAATATCGGCATGACCTAGTTGTTGCTGAAGCTGGTTAAGTGGCATGCCACCTTCTAACTGATGCGTGGCATAGGCATGTCGCAGACTATGAATACTGCACTTCTTCGTCACACCTGCCAACTTACAGGCTTCGCGAAAAGCCTTTTGTACCGACGTATTCCCCACCTTAAATGCCATGCCTCGGCTTGAGAAAAACAACCAATCTGTCGAGCGAAAATGGTGCCAGTAAGCCCGTAAAATATGCAACAACGACATGGTTAACACCACATCTCTGTCTTTGTTACCCTTGCCATTATGAATTCGCAATGTTTGACGGGCTCCGTCTATATCTTGCACCTTTACATGCACCAGCTCATTGAGTCTCAATCCGCAGCCATAATACATCTTCAACATGGTGCGATACTTCTCGTGACGACAATGCGCCACTATCTGTTTTACCTCTGCTTTAGATAATAAAATAGGAATAGTACGGGGCCTTTTAGGCCACACCACCTCAATACAAAACGTACGTTTAAGCACATGCTTGTACAAAAAATGAATACCATTTAATTGCACATGAATAGTTGAGCATGACAAGCCACGCTCCAAACTCAATGAACGAAAATACTGCTCCAATTGTTCATCGGTTAACTTCTCGGGGGATTGATGGTAGTACTTGGCAAGTTGTTCTACAGCATAAATATAGGTATCACGCGTACGAGTGGAATATCCTCTGATCTGGCACTCGTCGATCAAAGATTGACGTAATGGAGTCATCACAATTCTCTTGATAAATGGGCAACATTACCCATCTACAAGTGTGATCGATCAGACCAAAAAAGCAGGCTCCGCGTAGCGGCTTAGTTCAACATGCATATATGCGGATTGAAACCACCCACTGCATATAAATGGCTATGTTGGGTTAGCAGTTGTTTGTAACCTAAGCTAGTCTGAGCCAACTAGTTGTTGAATACTTTAGTGACGCAGCCATGCCCTGTGTGCGAAGCACATGCTTTTAACTTTGTCGGCGAAGCCGATGCGGTTGCTTTACCCGCGACTACAAATTCCCCATCAAATTTTTGGCTTGTCGAATGTCCGAACAAGGACGTTCGGACAAGGCAATCTTTTATAGCAGGACGCGACTTATTGCCGTTTCGACATAAAAGCCAAAAGTTTTATGGATTAGGAATTTGTTTGGAGCGCGGCGTTTCTTGTTTACTTCTTTTTGCTGTTGAAAAGAAGTAAATCGCCCAGCAGGGATGCTGGGTGAAAAACGTCATGGATGACGGTGAGCACAGCGAATAAAATAAACGCAGTACATGCTTTGTGAACGAAGTGAATAATCTTAAGAATATTGCTAAGCGCAGCGCATAAGTGGCGTAGCCATGCTTTTGATTTCCCCGCGACTCCAAGTTCGCCGAGCAACGTAGGCTAATAGAGGGAAAATGACATGGATGTCATTTTAGCAAAGTGTGTCGGGAACACTTCTTTGCGACCTCTATTAGGCAAGTCGCGCAGGTAATAGAACTTGGCTGGAGCGCGGCGTTTTCTGGATACTCTTTTTTGCTGTTGAAAAAGAGTATCTGGTGCGGCAGGGACGCCGTATCAAAAACGTCATGGATGACGATGAGCACAGCGAATAAAAGTGTGCGCAGCACATAAGTGACGAAGTCATGCTTGCTGCGCGCAGCGCATAACCGGCCTAACAAGCAACCTAGCGTCTTAATTCAGGAGGAATAGGCAGGTCTTTGCGCAGTGGTTTTGGTTTTTTACCTTTGCCTTTGTTATAGGCTTTAAGTTGATAAACATATGCCAGTACTTGTGCCACTGCCATAAAGAGTTTTTCAGGGATCTCATGTTCAGCTTCGGTGGAGTAATAAATAGCCCGCGCTAACATGGGTGAAGCAACAATTGGTACGTCATTACCATTGGCTATTTTACGTATATGCATAGCCATTTCATCTACACCTTTAGCAACCAAGACTGGTGCCCTAGTACCATGTTGATCATATTTTAATGCCACCGAATAATGCGTCGGGTTGGTCACTATTACGTCAGCATTTGGTACTTCTTTCATCATTCGGTTGGCGGCGGCTTGATATTGTAACTTTCTAATTCTGCCTTTAACTTGTGGGTCTCCATCGGCATTTTTTCTTTCATCTTTCACTTCTTGCAAAGACATCTTCATTTCTTTGTTATGTTTGTAACTTTGATAAGGCACATCAAAAACAGCAATAGGAATTAGCGCACAACACAAAATTAAAAAAGCCCAACTAATTAAGTCTAAAGCATGAAAAAGATTCAGTGGGTACAATTCCATATCAAGGTGTAATGCTTCATCTCTAAAAATAAGCAATGCGATATAGGCCATTGTTGCTACAACAAAAAACTTAGCGATAGCCTTTAGCAGTTCAACCACACTATTCATACCAAACATACGTTTAAAACCAGCTATGGGGCTAATTTTAGAGGCTTTAGGTGCAGCAGATTGCCAAGTAAAGTTATATCCCCCCAAAGCGATGTTTCCATACACTCCGGCAATAGTCACAATCAACATGTAAGCTAAAACAGGAAAACTGATAGTTTCGAAGGCAAAACCCCATGCTTGGAACATATGCGTGTAATCGTAGGTTTCATCTCTTGATAAAGTAAAAGTGCGTTTAGTGACAGTAAATATAGCGTGAGCAATTTCTGCTCCCATAAACAAAAGTGTTAATGCACTCGATATGAGTACTAAGGTGGTTGATAACTCTTTGGATCGAGCTATTTGTCCCTTTTTACGGGAGTCAGCAATTTTTTTGGAGGTGGGTTCTTCTGTTTTTTCATTACTATCAGCCATGCTTCACCTCCTTTTATAGGGTATTAAAAATCACGTTATGTAAAATTACTGACAAACTTGAACCAGTTGACACATCATAGTTTGGGCTCGATCCCACAGCACTTCAAAATGATGAGTCAAGTTATCTAGAGTTAACCAAATAATGATCAACCCCATGATTTGTGCGATAGAAAAACCGATACTAAAAATATTAAGTTGTGGTGCGGCTTTTGTCATCACACCAAAAGCAAGGTTAACAATCAGTAATGACACTATGGGTGCCAATGAAAGCGTTAAAGCGGAAATAAACATCCAGCCAGCCCAATGAGCTATATCTCTAAACTGCTCAGGAGCAAACCAAGCTTCACCTATAGGAAAAGCTTCAAAGCTCATCACGATCATACGGATCATGGCTAAATGCCCATCGAGTGCCCAAAATAATAAAGTCGCTAAAATTAAATAAAACTGACCTACCGCCGGCACATTAATGCCATTAACAGGGTCAACTATTGAAGCAAAACCTAAGCCCGTTTGCATTGCTACCACTTGCCCAGCAAGTACAAAAGTATTCAACACCATATTCGATAAAAACCCTAAAGACACACCTATTATTATTTGCTGTGTTACCAATAAAAACGTTCCCACCGAAAACAACTCGGCGACTTTTACTGGCGGAACCATAGGCATAATCAATAAAGTTAAAAACAAAGTCAGTAAAGCTCGAGTAGTAGTCGGCACGCTTTTAGCACTTAGCCCCACCATAGCGGCGAACATGCCGGAAATACGCATAAATGGCAGTAATAAATCTGCCAAATATTGCATTATGGTAGCAATTTCAACACTCATTGCTTAATGCCACCTGATTAGCCAGCACAAATTAACCTACAACCTCGGGGATACGTTCCACCATAGTAAAGGTAAAATCCATTAACTGTTGTACTAACCAGTGCCCCCCCCAACTGAGTGCCAATAAGGTAACAATTAATCGAGGTAAAAAACTCATAGTTTGTTCATTGATAGAGGTGGCAGCCTGAAATACAGCCACAATTAACCCCACAAACAAACTAGGTAAAATAATCGCAGACACCAACAGAATAACCATCTGTAATGCTTCTTTTAAGATCTCAACAAATACCTCAGGACTCATAGGTCAAACTCCCATGCCAAAACTATTAGCCAAAGTACCGAATATCAAATTCCAACCATCGACTAATACAAACAGCATTAATTTAAAGGGCAAAGAAACAATCATAGGTGACAACATCATCATCCCCATGGCCATCAAAATCGACGCCACCACCAAATCTAAAATCAAAAACGGAATAAACAACATAAAACCAATTTGAAATGCAGTTTTCAGTTCACTGGTGACAAAAGCTGGGATCAATACATTCATCGGTACATCTTGTGGATCTTGAAACTGCCCATCCATGCCCCCTATTTGTACAAAGGTTTCTAAATCTTTGACTCGAGTTTGCGACAACATAAAAGCTCTAAGTGGTTCTTTGCCTATTTCATAAGCTTGAATAGAAGTAATCTCTTCATTCAAATATGGCTGTAAAGCTGTTTCATTAATTTTTTCGAACACCGGCGCCATAATAAACATAGATAAAAATAAACTAACACCAATCAATATTTGGTTAGAGGGTGATTGTTGTAAACCAATTGCCTGACGCAAAATAGATAACACAATAATGATCCGAGTGAAGGAGGTCATCATCATTATAAACGCCGGTAATAAACTCAGAGATGTCATGATAGCTACAACTTGCAAGGTCATAGTGTAATCTTTAGTACCGTCTGGGTTATCAGTTAATGTTAAAGCAGGTATTCCTGGCTCTGCTAATACTGAACTACTAAACAAAACTAATAATAACAAGCCGAGCCCTTTAACTAATTTTGCGCTCATGACTTATCTCCATTTCCATGACCACTTGAGTTTTGCTCATCAGTCTTGACATTCATTGCCGGATTCAACTTCCCAGCCATAAACAGAGATAATTTATCTTTGAATTTATCACTGTTGTTAGCAGGGCTTGTTTCTATAGGGTTAGCTAATTTAGCTAAATGATTAATATTATGGGCTGTCACCCCCAATAAGTGTTGTTCGCCTCCTACTTCAATAACTAATACTCGTTCACGAGTACCAGCCATCATAGAGGTGACCACTTTAAGTTGAGATGTACCAGATTGAGTGACGTTAAACCGACGCATTAGGAATGCGACCATAAAAACAACGCCAATAACCAACAATAAAGAAAGAAAAATTGACACTATTGAAGTGGGATTTGTATAGCTTTCGGGCTCAGCATGAGCACTAAAAGAGAGAAATAAACATGAGGTTAATACACTCCAACCCCATGTTTTATATGAGGTTTGTTTACCTAAGCTTTTTGATTCTTTCCAGTTGACTAATGACATCAGTTAAGCGAATCCCAAATTTATCGTTGACTACTACTACTTCTCCATGAGCAATCAACGTGCCATTTACTAAAACATCTAATGGCTCTCCAGCAACTCGATCAAGTTCTACTACCGAACCTTGGTTAAGCTGGAGTAAATTTCGAATACTAATATGACTCCGTCCCACTTCCATAGAAATGGTCACAGGGATATCTAAAATGGTATCGAGTTTGCGTTTTTCTTTCGGCGTAATATCACGATCTTCTTCTAGTTCATCCAGCTCAGCCAATTCAGCCTCAGCGCCAAATTCATCTGAATCACTTTTAGAATTTGCTTCTTCATCAGCCTGCTCAGCCATAGCGGCAGCCCAATCATCTAATCCGTCTTCTTCACTCATAACTCAGCTCCATACTCGCTGTAAATGTTCTATAAATCATCTTCGAGAGTTTGTAATTCGGCGTCACTATCAATTCTGCGACCGCCTTTGGTTAATAATTGCAGCTCAGACTTCACAGAAGTTGGCCGCGGAATTTTTTCTATAATTTTTAAGGCTAGATTGTCTCGAGAACGTCCCATCTTAGCTCTAAAAGTAGGTAAATCTTCAATCAAGACTGTGATGTGTTCTGGCATTTCTATAGGAATAATAATCCCAGCCTCCAGATTCATCACCTCTTCGAGTCTAAGTTGAATATCCATCATATGTGTTGATAAGCCTACTTTAACATCCATGATTTCATCACGTAGCGCTTTACTCCAACGCAAATCGGTGTCTTCTTTATCACTTTGCACACCGGCATCTAATAACTCACGTATAGGCTCTAGCATTGAATAAGGTAAAGATACGTGGAAATCCCCCCCCCCACCGTCTAATTCAATATGAAAGGAGCTAATCACAACCACTTCAGTTGGGCTGACAATGTTGGCCATAGCTGGATTTACTTCAGAATCTAAATACTCAAAAGATACATCCATCACAGGCGCCCAAGCTTCTTTGTAATCCTCAAAGATCAACTTAAGCAACATCTGTATAATACGACGCTCGGTAGGCGTAAACTCACGTCCTTCAATCTTTGCATGATAACGACCATCACCACCAAAAAAGTTGTCCACCAGAATAAAGACTAATCTAGCTTCCATGGTAATCAAACCGGTACCTTTTAATGGACGAAAGCGAACCATATTCAAACTAGTGGGTACAAATAGTGTGTGAATGTACTCGCCAAATTTAGTCATTTGAATGCCATTAATCGATACTTCGGCAGAGCGACGCATCATATTAAATAAGCTGACACGCATATGCCTTGCGAAACGTTCATTTACTATCTCGAGTGTGGGCATACGGCCACGTACGATCCGATCTTGAGAAGAGAAGTCATACTGTGTTGCAGTGCCATCAGACACTTCATCACTGACTTCTTCTTCTTCAACATCATCAACGCCATGTAAAAGCGCATCAATCTCGTCTTGGGATAATAAATCGCTCAATCTAATTCTCTCATTAATGTCATTGGGTTATTGCATCACAAAACCAGTGAACAACACCTCTTCTACCACTTTCTGTCCAGTGATTTCACTTAACGCTATTTGTACTTCTTTAAGTGCACTTTCTCGAATTGCTAATTTACCCGCTTCTGTGGCTAAATCATCCGCATTTGCGGTGCTAAATATTCGTAATAATGCACCTTCAATTAAAGGTACATGCATTTTTGCTTTTTCTTCATTATCAGAGCCACGGATCATTAATTGGGCTTTGATTTCAACAATTCTATCTCGTGTTGACCCTGGTACATTAAAAACAAAAGGTCTAGGCATTGCTACATATAGAGCAGTTCCTGTTTTCACTGTGGTAGACGTTAATGATTCATCACTATCATTATCAGCCCCCTGTTCAGTCATTTCTTCAGAAACAGCTTCATCTGAGCCCATTAAAAAATAATATGCTGCGCCACCACCAACAAGCAACACAACAACAGCAATAATGATAATAAATAATTTCTTTTTCTTACTGCCATCTTCTAACTGTAATTCTTCTTCAGCCATGTCTTACTCTCAATTTAATCAATCTAACTACCATTATCAGCTGCAATTAATAAATGGCAAAGTGGTTTACGTCATTTTGTTGAAAACTAGACAAAATAATCAATTCCACCCAAGGCACCATTTACCACTTTTTGTTGAATGACACCTTGTTCGATACTGTTTTCATCTTCAGTATTCATTAGTGATGAATTTTGTCCACCAGCTAATTGCTCACCGCTTTGCTGTTGCTGTGCATCGGATTCTTGCCTAACAGAAGATTGACCTAACTCAATGCCCTTTTCAGCTAACATTTCTCTAAGTTTTACAGCAGCTCCATCCATCGCATCTCTAGCATGTTGAGATTGCACTACAAAATTGACTGAAGCCGTATCACCTGACATAGCAACTTTTACATGAACTGAACCAAGATCTGCTGGATCTAACCTGATTTCAGCCACTAAATTTTTAGTGTTAACCATCCAGCGTACTTTTTCAGCCAACTGCTGCAATCCTTCAGGTTTTGCAATATTCACAGCTTTCTCAAATCTTGATTCAAATTGGCTTAGCTGGCTTTGTTTTGTTTGTTCACCTTGTATCTGTGCTACATCTCTGTGTAATGCATTATAAGTTTGGCCCTGTTGATTAGTCTGCTGATGTTCGAGTGCTCTATTCAAATTAGCAGCAAAATCTAATACCTGTGAAAATCCATTCATAATTTGTTCACTGCCATCAACAACTTTACTATTCGGGGCGACAGTCATCAGTTTATCAATAGACTCTGATACCAAAGACTTAAGATCGATACCAGGTTCTCTACCTTGAGAAAGCTGTGTTTTAAATTCTGCGATCCCTACTTTTAAAGTCGCCACAAAATCTTTTAGAGGAGACGAGGTAATGTTTGCTAACTCAATTGTATCAGAGGTGACTGATGCTTCTGCCCCCCTACTGACAGTTTCAGCTGGATTAACTTTTTCTAACAAACGTTCAGCGATATTGGTTAATACTTTGTCTAATTTAGCTTCAGGCATAGTTGCTAATGTAAGCATAGTCGGATTTTTGACAACCTCTGCAAACGTCACTTCGCTTTCAGTTTGTAGCTCAATTGATGCAGGCTCTAAGACCAATTCAGAAGATTGCTCTATGTTGTTTTCAGTCGATAATTCATTGCTAATCTGGCTTCTACTGGAGTGTAGGATGTCACCCATTTGGCTAACAGAAGTTTCGCCTAGAGATAGCTGCCCCTGAACATCATCCGTAGTTTCTGACTCAACATCAGTGATAACCTCAGTTTCAGCTAATAAAGCAGATAGCAGTTCTTTATTTTCTAACTTGGTTAAATCAGGTAAATTATCAACATTTTCAGTTAAATCTTCTGCAGACTTTTGCTCAATAACTTGCCCCTCTGACTGCAATGGAAATTCTGAATTTGACTCCGCGCCTTTTTTCTCTTCTACCAACTTGGCAAAAATCTGTTGTAACTTAATTGGCTGATTTAACCATTCTTGGACCACAGCATCAGCGGTTAACTCTTGACTAACATCACTTTTAGAGGTTTTACCAGAGGGTAAGTTAGCTATATTTTTTTCTAGCCATTCAGTCAATATTTGTTCTGTGGACGACAAGTCATTGGCTATTTGCAACTTTTCTTCATTATCGTCATCGGCTTGTTGTTTGGCTATAACATCTTCACCAACCGTAATCCTAGTCTGATGTTCAGTCTCTAAAATCAACTCTTCAGCCGATTCGTCACCAATACCCTCAAATATTTTACTTTCGGCATCCATAAATTCTGCTATCCCTGCAGCTGATAGATGACCATCAATACCTTCGGTCACTTTCGTGGCATCATTATTCTGACCAATACTTTGGGATTGTTGATCTAACTTTTGTAAGTTTTCTACCAGAGATATCCACTCTTGCGCCTTAATAGTACCAATTGAATCAGTTAGTAATACATCTTCATTTAGTCTGCTTTTTTCATTGCTAGTTGCCGATTGAACTGGCTTAGGTTCAACAACTTCAAGTTTATCTTGGGTTACAACCTCTAACTTTTTATCCGAAGATTTATCCGAGATTGTAAGTTCTTTTTCCGCAGCCGCTGTCAGTGACTTTTCATCAGTCGAAACAACAGTTTCTTGTATCGATGATTTTTGCGCTTTTATACTTATATCATTTGTTGTTTTGGCACTAAGTTCAACATTGACTTTTTCACTAGATTTAATCCTGTCAGACGGATTTTGTTGCTCTTGTAACAAACGCTCAAAATCTTGATTTGAATCAGATCCAAATTGAAGCTCGGCTTTAGTACCAGCGGCAATAGCGGCAACTTCTGATTTTGTGGTGGCAACTTGTTGCATCATTCTAGTTACTTCCTTTAATTCTAAAACAGAAGTTTAACTCACTGTTTTAAAAGATTATTTTTTTAACAGTTGTTATTTTTAGTATACAGACCAACTCACCATAAATAACAAAGTTAGATTTATTTAGTTCTCCTTAGTGAACAGAGCAAAGACCATTCCAACTTATATAAAATTTACTTACGGATGAATTTTTGTAAGGAAAGTTCATCCAACATCATTTGTTCTTTTTTATCTTCTAGTTTTTGTGCAGCTACAGCTTGTTTGTCAATTAACATATCTACTGCTTTGCGTTTTCTTTGTTGCTGTAACCATTGAGATTTACGTTGTTCAGCCACCAACAGAGCCTGATTTAAATGCTGCATTTGCAGCTCACAAGCCTTATCTAATTTACCAATAAATTGTTGGTGCTGATTAAAAGTTTGACTGCCGACCCCTTGCTTGGCTTTTAGTTGAGCTTGGCGTAAATAATCTAACCGGTAATTTTCTAAACCAGATAATTTTTGTTTATTTTCCTGAGCAAAATTCTGCGCAATTTGAAAATCTTGCCCTAGTTTTTGTTCTTTTTGTCGCTCCCAGTCAGCCACTAGTTGTAATTGAGAATTTGCCATAATATTAACCTGGGCCTAGTCCACCACTAAGAGTTGTCATAGCAGCTTCACTTTGTTCAAAATCTAAAATTTGGTTCATACCCTGCTGTAAGAATGCATTGATAGCGGGTTCAGCATTAATAGCTAAATCTAACCTTGGGTCGGTTCCTTTGGTATAAGCGCCAATATTGATTAAATCCTTATTTCTTTGGTAATTTGAATAAACTTGACGAATACGCCTAGCACTTTGCATATGCTGTTCAGATACCACCATAGGCATAACTCGGCTGATAGAAGCTTCTACATCAATTGCTGGATAGTGTCCTGAATCGGCTAAGGTTCTGGATAAAACAATATGCCCATCCAAAATGGCTCGTGCGGCATCAGCGATTGGATCTTGTAAATCATCGCCTTCAGTTAACACAGTATAAAATGCCGTAATTGAGCCTTGATTTTCGTTGCCATTACCAGCTCGTTCTACTAAAGCAGGTAATCTTGCAAACACAGATGGTGGATAACCTTTGGTAGCAGGAGGTTCACCCACGGCTAAAGCTATTTCACGCTGGGCCATGGCATATCGAGTCAGAGAATCAATTAACAATAAAACGTTTAATCCTTGATCCCTAAAATACTCCGCAATAGTGACCGCCGTTTCACAACCTTTTAAACGCATAAGGGGTGATGTATCAGCAGGTGCCGCTACAACTACAGACTTTTTGCGTTCTTCCTCACCCAATATATCTTGAATAAACTCTTTTACTTCTCGTCCCCGCTCACCGACTAGCCCAACTACCACAACGTCGGCCTTTGTTCCTCTAGTCATCATGCCCATCAAGACACTTTTCCCCACTCCAGAACCAGCAAATAAGCCCATACGTTGGCCTGTACCTACTGTCACCATAGAGTTAATCGCTCGTACCCCAACATCTAAGGATTCGGTAATAGCTTTTCGGGTTAAGGGATTCATAGGTGGCCGAGTTAAGGGGACTCGTTTTTCTGCTTTAACTGGGCCTAAGCCATCAAGAGGTTGGCCATTACCATCAACAACTCGGCCTAATAATTCCATTCCAACCGCTAGACCTTGTTCACGATTAAGTGGTTGCACACGAGAGCCAGGCACTATACCTTTGACGGCTTCAGTTGGCATTAAATATGTAATATCTTCGGCAAACCCCACCACTTCAGCCTCAATTTCTCCATCAACGGTTTGCACTAAACATTGACTACCTACAGGCATTTGGCAACCGACAGCTTCAAGGGTAAGACCAATACCGCGCACTAATTTACCACTAGCAACAATAGGAGAATGGGGCACTTGATCTTTTAAGCTTTTGATCCGTTCTAGTAAAGACGTTGACATAAACTATTCGTCCGCCTGGCCAACGTGAGCCAAACCTTGCTCTAATAAAAATTTATCTAATACATCCTTCACCCTTCGTTCGACTGTGATATCCACTGCGTTAGATCGAGTCACTAATTCACATCCTCCGGTAGATAATTCAGGGGCTTCGACTAATTGCCAATTATGCTTATTGATCTCTTCTTCAGTAAAATGATTTTTGACTAATAGAATGTCATCTGGATTCAGATGTATTTGATAGAATTTCTCTTGGATGGGTAGCGCTTTTAAACCTTCTCTTAAGGCCTGAAAGATCAGATCCGAATTAGTTTTCACTTCACTACGAATTACGGAACGAGCCAAACTTACTGCTAACAACACGAGTTCTTGTTCAAGTGCTTGCTCAACCTTTGCCACTGGATTTTGCAAACTGTCTATTAGTCCAACCCAAGTTGCTAAGTGTTGTTTTATATGTTCTTCACCCGATAAGAAGCCTTGTGCGGTACCTTCTTCTATTCCTTCAGCGAGTCCTGCTTCTTTACCTTCAGCAAAACCTTGTTGGTATCCTTGCTCTTTTCCTTCACTTTCGCCAAGAGCAAAACCTTCAGCATGGGCAGCAGAGCGAATGGCTTCTATTTCTTCCGCTGTTGGTGGTAATATTTCAATTTCTTCTTCGGGAGGTTCGTATTTCCAATTAGGCCGACGATTAAATGCATTGGTTGTGTTTTCGTCTTCAGGCTTTTTATCCTCTCCAAGATAAGGTGGCTCCCATTGTTTTATTTCATCACTTTCTTGTTCAACTGTCATAATAACCACCTACCGCCAAGTTTAGCTATTTTACAAGAATTCATCACCGCCACCGCCGCCTAACATAATCTCTCCAGAGTCAGCTAAACGTCTAGCAACAGATAAAATTTCTTTCTGCGCAGTTTCTACTTCACTAATACGCACAGGTCCCATGGCCTCAAGATCATCCAGCAACATATCGGCAGCTCGTTTTGACATATTTTTAGTGATTTTATTTTTCAGGTCATCTTCGGCACCTTTGATTGCTTTAAGTAAGGCATCTTGTTGGACTTCTCGTAAAATGGCTTGAATGGCTCTATCGTCCACGTCAGCTAAATTGTCAAAGACAAACATTAAATCTTGGATTTGCTGACTCATTTCTTCATCTTGCTCACGAATAGCATCCATTAACTGACCTTCAATATTGGTATCTAAATAGTTCATTATGTCTGCAGCAGATTTCAACCCACCCATTTTGGCAGCTTGAGTACCAGCTTGACCGGCAAATTGTTTCTCCATTATTTCGTTTAATTCTTGTAAAGCTGCCGGTTGAACTTCTTCTAAGTTAGCCACTCGCATCATAAGGTCTAAACGTACTTTTTCGGGGAACTGGCTAAGGATTTCAGCTGACTGTTCAGCCTCCAAATACGACATTACTATGGTTTGTATCTGTGGATGCTCATTGCGAATAATACTAGCCACTTGTTTAGAATCCATCCATTTCAACGAATCTAAACCTTTCGCGCCTGAGCCCATCAGAATTTGGTCAATTAAGTTGGCAGCTTTATCTTCACCTAAGGCTGAAGTCAGTGCACGTCTAACAAAGTCAGTGCTTTGGAAACCTATGGTGCTGTAATTTTGAATCTCTTCAATAAAATGTTTATGCACAGCAGTAATTTTAGGCTGTGTCATATCATCAATTTGGGCCATTGCTTGACCTAATTTTTGTACTTGCTTAGGCTCTAGATGTTTTAGGATCTGCGCAGCATCGTCTTCTGTTAAACTCAATAACAAAATAGCTGCTTTATCGACGCCTTCTAACTTACTGACGTCATATCCTGATTCTTCTTTTTGCTCTTCTTCAGCCACAACTTAGCCCTTAATCCACTGATTTAAAATTGAACCTAGATTAATCATCTAACAACATCCAATTTTTCACTACTTGGGATGATAATTCTGGTTCATTTGCCACTAAGGCACGTACCGCTTTTAATACATCTTCGTCTTTATGAAGATCTGGCAACATAAAAGTACCATCTGCTGCAAAGCCTACTTGCGACTCATCAAATTCCTCAGCTAATAAACTAATAGTTTCATCGCCTAAATCTAATCCTTCGTCTGCATCATCTTCATTAACTTTTATTTCGTCAGGATAAATCAACTTGCGAACCATAGGTCTGACAACAAATAAAATCAATAATGAGATAATGAAAAGCCCACCACCTAACTTGAGCATAGGTAAAAAGGTAGGATCTTCCCAGAATGGTAAATCTTCAACCACCACATCATCAAGGCGACTAAAGGGAATACTCACCACTTCAAGGGAATCGCCGCGAGTCACATCAAAACCAATCCCACCTTGTAATAGTCGACGAATATCTAAAAGTTCAGCTTGGGTTCTTGGCGTAGAGGTAACAGAACCATCTTCAGCTACAGAATTAATATAGTCTAGTCCAACTGATACGCTTAAACGACGGATCACACCAACTTGTTGTTTAGTATGACTGAAAGTGGTGTCTAATTCGTAATTTCGAGTTTCTTCTTTATGGCTACGACCCGGTGTTGATTGAGTCGTATTGCTATTTGCCACTTCAGGAATATTTGAATCAAGCGGCGGCTGATTAGTTAATGCCCCAGGAATCCCTGCTATCACACCACCGATACTATTATCTTCTACTGTCATTTCGCTTCTGACTGCAGGTAAATCAGGATTATAGCTACGCTGGGTTTGTTCAACGGAGGTGAAATCCATAGTGACATCTGCTTGAGCAGTATATTTTCCTAATCCCAAAACAGGGATCAAAATTGAGTCAATTTTTTCTATATATTCTTGTTCACGTTTTTTCTCTATTTCGTATTCTTTACGCGAACGTGCCGCTTCAGCACCTTGAGACCCCGAATTTAATAAACGTCCATTGCTGTTAGTAACAGTCACTCGATCTGGTTCAAGTCCTTGTACCGCAGAAGCAACTATATCTATTATTGAATTTACTTCTTCGCTGGTGATGATAGCTCCACGTCTAGGTGTAATAACCACAGTAGCGCTTGCTTGCTTTTCTCTTCGAGCAAAAACATTTTCTTTAGGTAGAGCTAATAATACTTTAGCTCTTGAAATGGCACTTATTTCTTCAATAGTACTAGCAACTTGTTGCTCTCGAGCATGTTTTAACCGTTCTTTTTCAACTCGCTGGCTGACCCCAAACCCCATATCTTGCATGATAATATCAGCACCAGCAGATTCAGTTTGGTTTAAACCTTGTCTAGCTAAACCTAACTTAATGTTTTGATATTCATCGCTCGCCACCTTGATTGTGTTACCTTCAAGTACATAATCTATTTGCGCTTGATCAAGATAATCAAGAGTTTCAATTAACTCTTGCGTTTCCATAGTCGCCAAAGGACGATAATCAGGCTCCTGCGCCCACATTAAAATAAATACGGCAATGGCTACACAAATGACTAAAGCGACAACTAAGGTCACCTGACGAATAAAATCAGTATTTCCCACCGAGTCCATAAACCCTGGTTTTTGTTCTGCTGTTGAATCGTCAGAATACATATCAGTATTCATGTCAGATACAGCTAACTCTGTACTCGCTGCTTCAGCCACTTTTTAGCTCCTAAACCGGCATGTTCATGATTTGTTTGTAAGCTTCCAATACTTTATTTCTAACTTGTATTGTTGCTTCGAAGGCGATGCTTGATTTTTCTTTAGCAACCATGACATCAGCCAAACTTAAACTCTTATCACCCATTTCAAAGGCAATTGCTTTGTCTTTTGCTTCAAGTTGCATACTATTTACGGTATCAAGTGCATTACCTAATAAATCTGCAAAGTTTTGCGAGGAAGGATTCCCTTGAATAGCTTCAGGCGTCCCAAAATCCATTTTGCTTTGAGCGGCCATACTTTGCATTTCTTGGTAAAGAGACTGTGCTTTTATATCCATGACATACCCCGGTAACTAGTAACTTTAAATTGCGAATTAATACAAGTAAAAGCAAAGTAAATGCCAAATTATCATAAAGTGACAAATATAAAAATAAACCATAAATATCAATGACTTAAAAACCAAAAAAGATAGAATGGAGCGTCATAATATTGACAAACAACCAATAAAGCAGATAAAAAAAGTCGCCTTAACTGGCGACTAAAGGGAGAGTGATGGTGACGCTATATAAAAATTAATGGACTCATTAGGCAGGTAATTCAATACCTACTTCACGCATTTTTGCTAATTTATATCTTAGAGTACGTGGACTAATACCTAAACGCTCAGCAACATCTTTTCTACGACCTTTGCAACTTTGCAAAGTATCCAGAATAATTTGATGTTCTTGCTGACGTAATTCTGAGCCTAGTTTACTGCTATCTTCTTCCACTATTTGCGAATCACCTATAGCTGGTGATGAGGAAACCTCTTGTTCGATCATCAAATCAATCGCATCAATTTGTTGACCATCAGCTAAAATAAGCGCTCGCTGAATAACATTTTCTAACTCTCGCACATTACCAGGCCAGCTGTGTTGCAATAACTTACTACGACCAGCCGCTGTCAGTTTTGGGATAACACTGCCTTGTTTTTGGCAATGGCGTTCGATTAAATGCTCTGCTAAAGGAACTATGTCACCCGCTCGTTTATCCAGTGGTAACCAAGTTAAAGGGAATACATTTAGGCGATAATATAAATCTTCTCTGAATTCACCCGCCTCAACAGTTTGTTTAATATTGCGGTTACTGGTTGCTACAACACGTACATCTAAAGAAATAGTTTTACGACTACCTAAGCGCTCAACTTCTTTTTCTTGTAACACACGTAATAACTTGGCTTGTAAACTTAGGTCCATTTCACTGATTTCATCCAGTAAAATAGTGCCACCTTGAGCTTGTTCAAATTTACCTGGGCAGGCTTGTAAAGCACCGGTAAATGCACCTTTGTCGTAACCAAATAAGGTAGCTTCTAGCATATTTTCTGGGATCGCAGCACAATTTATCGCCACAAATGGTTTTTCATTTCTGGGTGATTGATCATGGATAAATCTAGCTAACACTTCTTTACCAGATCCACTAGGGCCCAAGACCATAACGGACGCATCAGAGCGAGCTACTTTTTTAGCTAAATCTAATAATTGAATACTACTAGGATCATCTACAATTGGCGTTCTTGATTCTACTTTTTGCGCAGGCGCATAACGTCCAACAAGGTTTAATAACACTTCAGGGGCAAAAGGTTTCGACAAATAATCAGTAGCGCCATCTCGCATAGCTTGTACAGCATCGTCAATAGTGGCATAGGCGGTCATGAGCAATATTGGTAAATTGGGGTATTTGGTTTTAATATTCTTCAGCAGTAATAAACCACTCATACCACCCATTTGAATATCACTTACCACTAAATCAATATTTTGTTCAGATAGTTTAATTAATGCCTGCTCACCACTGTCAGCTTCTACTACATGATAATTGCCCAACAATAGTGTATCCACTAAAGCTTCTCGCAACCCTGCATCATCTTCAACTATTAAAATTTTGGCTTGAGTCATTTTCTAGCTCCTCGCCGCATCGGCTGTATATTTTTGAGAATTGTTAGCGTAGACAACATCTTTCTCGCTAGAATTATGTTGATTGAAAGTGGGTAAACAAATGGTAAAACTTGCGCCACCATCAGCAGTATTCGACACTTTTACTTTGCCTTGGTGTGATTGAGCCACGCCTTTCACTACGGCTAATCCTAAACCAGTACCGTTACTTTTAGTGGTATAAAATGGTTCAAACACTTGCTCCCTAACCACTTCACTCACACCAGGTCCATTATCAGAAACTGATAAGTTTACCCAATCAGGTTTAGTAGTATCTAAATTTGCAGCTAGTGTAATAACAGCATTATCAGGGATAACTTCTAGGGCGTTGTGGATCAGATTTTGTATGGCTCCACACAGTGCAGTTTTATTACCTAAAATAACCACATCAGGATCTGGCAATAACAGTACTAATTTAGCTTTATGTCTGAGTACCATGGCATCACTACCTTGCTGTACTTCATTCAATAGGTTTTGTAAGGATATTTCTGTGACAACTTGCTCTTTGCCACTTTTAGCAAACAACAACATGTCATTCACCTGGCTTTCTAGATCCCGTAAACGTGAGATTAATTTATCACTGAATTTATCTCGCGAGGATTTATTCAATGTCCCATTGGATAAGTTTGCCGCATATAGCATAGCTGCTGATAAAGGAGTTCGAATTTGATGAGCCAATGAAGCCACCATTTTCCCTAGAGAAGATAATTTTTGCAGATGACCAATACGTTGTTGTAATTGACGAGTTTCAGTTAAGTCAGTCAAGACAATTAGTTGACCTGGTTCTTTAATTAATGGGGTAATCGACAATTTAACTTTACGCCCATCATGTAATGACACTTCATGACCATCATCGGCTTGAGGTTTAAAGGATCTAAGAATAATAGTACGCCACAACTGGCCTTCTAATGGTTCACCTAATAGATCTTTTGCTAAATCGTTTGATTGTTTAACCACACCTTTACCATCCACCACGACTACACCTGCGGGCATAACTTGCAATAAATGTTCTAGCCGATTAGCTTGTGAACGCAGAGACTCCAACTCATTATTATCCACTTCTGAGCTTGTATTTTGAAATAGATCATTTAGCCCAGAACAACGATAGTCCGAAGATGAATGTAAACCTGTATCAACTAACATATTTGGTATCCCCATATATTCCTCGTGTCAAAACTTAGACAGAATAATTACATGGAGACTAAAGCACATCTCATGCCAATAAAAATACCTATATAATTCAATTAATTACATGAATTTCATAGAATTATCAAACGTCAATGAAATGACAATTACAATATTTTCAAGGGACAAAAATATATACAGGAGGGGATAAAGCCGATGGTAATCGGCGAGATAAAGATAAGGGGAGATAAAAATTGGGGGGTTATGCTTTACTAATTTCGTACTTACGCATTTTTTCGACCAATGTAGTTCTACGCATACCCAAGGCATCGGCAGCCCTAGCGACAACCCAATCTTGTTGCTCAAGTGCTTGGCTAATTAAACTAATTTCTAACTCCGAAATATATTCTTTTAAATTTAAGCCATCAGAAGGAAGCTCGGTTGATAAAGACAGTTCACTTTGCAGTTCATCTTCATCTTCTTCAGAGCTAGCACCAAAAGCGGCATTAATCGCTTCTCGTTCCAAAAGTTCTTCAGGATAATCAGGTTCATAAGTTTCTGCATCAATATGTTTATATTTACTGGGTAAATCAGTAAGATCGATTAAACGATTCGGATATAGAATCATTAACCTTTCAACTAAATTTGAAAGCTCACGAACATTCCCTGCCCACTGATGCTCCATTAAAGAAGTTAACGCATTTTCGGTGAACTTAATTCTTGCATTATCTCCTTCTAGACGGGAAACAAGCTCTTGTAACAATAAGGGAATATCTTCTTTTCGCTCACGTAATGCAGGGCTATCTATAGGAAAAACATTCAGACGATAATACAAGTCTTCCCTAAATTGCCCCTCTTCAATCATAGTTTCTAAATTACGGTGAGTGGCAGCAATCACTCGCACATCACATTTAATAGGTTTAGTACCACCTACCCTTTCATAGGTTCGCTCTTGTAATACACGCAACAATTTAACTTGCATTTGTAAAGGCATATCGCCTATTTCATCTAAGAACAGCGTACCGCCTTCAGCTAATTCAAAACGGCCTTTGCGAGAACTTATCGCGCCAGTAAAAGCGCCTTTTTCATGACCAAACAATTCACTTTCTAACAACTCACCAGGAATAGCACCACAGTTAACAGGAACAAAGATACTATCTGTACGATTGGATAAAAAGTGTACATTGCGAGCAATCACTTCTTTACCTGTTCCAGATTCGCCTAATACTAAAACATTCGCTTCAGTAGGAGCGACTTGTTCAATTAGATGCCTAACACTTTGGATTTCGTCACTCTTACCAACCAAGCTGCGAAACAAACGTGTCTTATTATTAACACTGGTTTTAGTATTGGGCTGCAGTCTTTTATATTCTTGGCAGCGGTGTAACATTTGCGTAAGGATCGGGTAAGTGACAGGCTCGTCGACAGCACCAACAATATTCCCTTTAGTTTCAAATGAGTCAAAGTTGCCCACAAAAATAAAAGGTTGGCGAGGAAACTTCTCACTTATATCGGTTGCTAGTTCATAATTAGAGGCGTCAATTAGCACTGAGCTTACTTCGGCTCTATTCTGTAAAGTGTCTATCGCAGCAGCGAATGTGACAGAAACAGAAACTTCCCCCAAAAATGCTAAAATAGTACTTAGATTATTGGCTCTCATTTCATCAGAACTAATAATCAGAATTTGACTCATACTATCCCTCAGTTTTATGAACTTTATTATAATTAACTGTATTACATACGATTTTAACCATTCAAGGCTGGATAGCAATAAAATTTAAAGTAAATTAATTACCGGAAATGTAGCAGAGAAAATAATCGTATTTAATTTAAGCAAAAAAAAGAGCAGCATGGCTACTCTTTTAAAATGATTAGGAATTTCAAACTAACCATTTAATAAAGACAATACCTGCCCTGCCTGCTGGTTTGCCATGCTTTGTACTGCAATGTTGGCATCACTTAAAATGCCTGCCGCAACATTTTCAGATGTAGCTTGCGCATAATCTGTATCTTGAATACGACTTCTTGCTGCTGCAACATTTATATCTGTTTGTTGTAAATTTCTGGCGGCACTTTCAAATTGATTTTGCGTGGCACCTAAATCAGCACGAGCACTACCGACATATTCCACCGCACTATCAGCAGCCGCTAATGCATCTTCAGCGCCTTGTGCGGTAGTTAAATCTACATTTAAAATATCGTTTAAGCCAGCGGCAACATCTTGTGTTTGCACGCCAATTTTTTGTCCTGCATTCGCACCTATTTGAAAATCAATATTACCATCAGAACTTAATAATGATTTACCACCAAATTCTGTATTTTTAATAGTTTGCGAAATATTTTCTTGTAGCTGGGTGACTTCAGATTGAATCGCACTTCTGTCAGCATCACTCAATATACCATTACCCGCTTGTACAGATAATTCACGAATACGGTTTACATCTTCACCAATCCCAGACAGCCCACCTTCAGCCACTTGCGCTAAAGACACACCATCATAAGCATTAGAAACAGCCTGACGAGTCCCTTCAACCTGCGAAGTTAAGCGATCGATGATTTGTTGCGCAGCTGCACCATCAGCCGCACTATTAACACGTTTTCCAGATGACAATTTTTCAAGAATTGATTCTTGTTTATTCTGTACTTGCTGTAATAAAGAAGTACCTACATTGTTATCAAATTTAATCATAATCTTCCCCATCTACCTACCTAGACAATAACAAATTACTGCACAAAAAGTAAGCACATAAAAGGTATGTGAATTTATAAAAGGAATGATTATTTAAACGTAACGGCAATACATTCCCCCATACAGACACTTTAATTATCTTTATTACAAATAATAGTCTGCAAATACCTAGTTTTTTGCTTTACTACGAGTAGAATAATTATCAACTAAGTGATTGATTAATAAACGCTGTTTAACGTTTAGTTGCTAACTTTTATAGAGTCCATAAAAACATGCTGAAAAATATACGACTACATATTGAAAAAGATGATGATAAACAAAAATTACTAGACGAAAAATTAGCAGCGTCTATTTTAGAATGTCAAAAAAACAACTTAAACAGTTTTACCCGTAACATCCCTTCACTGATGCCATTAATTCGTTCTTCTGAATTACAAAACCACTCTATTTTTTGTAATAAATTTGGGGAAATAAATATAGTTGATTACGGTTTGGGTAGAACACTTTATGGTTTTCACCCTAAAGACGAAATACAAAAGCAAATTCAATCATTCAATCAACATGCCCCGTATTTTCCATTTTCAGCAGAGCATACTAAGTCGACAATTCAAGATACCTGTGAAAATGCGACAGATTTACTGGCTAGCCAAGGTTATATTAATTACTCATCATTTGGTCCGGCACCAAATGAAATTGAGTGCTTAGTGGTTCTAGGCTGTGGCCTAGGCTTACATCTAGTCGACCTGATGCAAAACAAAACCATCAAATACCTTATTATTTATGAACCGCAAGCCCAGTACTTTAAATGTTCGACCTTAGTCACCGAATGGAATACAATTTTTGAGTTAGCAAAAGCTAAAGGCACCCAATTATTTCTGCAGGTTGAAAAAGATGGCCGTGACTTAGTCAGTGATCTAGAAGAGCTTAAAACCCATACAAATATTGAAGGATTTTATTTATACAAACATTACAACCACTCAGTATTTAATAGTCTATATCAAGAACTCACAGCAAAACCTTGGAAAACATTAAAAGAACAAGGAGTTAGTTTTACCTTAGACGAAAATTACAATCAATACGTGCCCGTTTGGATGCCGCCCATTGATTTACAAAACAATAAAGACATCTCTCAAAATTCAGCATTATTTGCTAAAAACTTATCAGCTCTAGAAAAATACTTTCCTGATATCTATAAAAAATTTAAAAATTACCAAGTTAAAACTTGGATCCCCATAGAAAACCAAGATGGTGAAATTAATGTTATTAAAAAAGATTCACTAAACACTTGGTACGGTGAACACCCTAAAGCAGATTGTGACGCAAACTTTGATAACTTTAACGAGCAGCCTAATAAAGATGGCTTGATACTAGGCTATTCTGGCACCAAATTAGCCCATTACATTCATTTTCAATTTGTCAAAGAAACAGAAGAATTATTAGCACAAGCAGAAAATGAAACAGGGGCACTACCAGACAACGTAGCTTCAATTATCATGTTTGGTATTGGCGTAGGTTACCAAATAGAAAAATTACTAGCTGAACACACTGTCGAGAAATTATTTTTATGTGAACCGAACACTGACTTTTTTTACGCCTCGCTACATGCCATTGACTGGCAAGTGATATTCGAAAAAATTGACCAGTCAGATGCCCGTATTTATTTAAATATAGGTGATGATGGTACTAATTTATTTAGAGATTTACTTAGCCAGTTTTACTCCATTGGCCCTTATATTCTGAGCAATACCTATTTTTACCAAAGTTATTATAATGCTTCTCTTAACAAAGCGATTTCGCAACTACGTGAACAATTACAAGTTGTTATTTCGATGGGCGAGTATTTTGATCATGCTTATTATGGTATTGCCCATACTAAAGAAGGCATGAGACGAGAAACACCCGTACTAAGTGCCAAGCCTGCCGACAAACTCAGTTATACCGATAAAGAAGTACCGATATTTATTGTGGGTAATGGTCCATCTTTGGACAGCTCCATTGAAGCTATTAAAGAATGGCAAGGGCAAGCCATTGTTGTTAGTTGTGGCACAGCCTTACAAGCCTTGCATCGACATGGCATCACCCCTGATTTTCATGCCGAGATTGAACAAAACCGCTCTACATTTGACTGGGCAGTATTGATAGGTGATTTAGACTATCTAAAAAACATCACCTTACTTTCTTGTAACGGTATTCACCCCGATACTTGCGATTTGTATAAAGATGTATTGGTTGCTTTTAAAGAAGGTGAGTCATCCACAGTTTCGGCTTTAAATGTACTGGGGCGAGAAAACTATGAAGTGCTACAAAATGCCTTCCCTACTGTCAGTAATTTTGTCTGTGATTTAATTAGTCGACTAGGCTTTACCACCATATATTTATTAGGAGTGGATCTTGGATTTGTTAATGTTAAACATCACCACTCTAAATCCTCAGGTTACTATCAAGAAGATGGCCAAGAAACCTATGATTACTCAGAAAAAAATAATACATCATTAGTGGTACCCGGTAATTTCCGTCCTACAGTAAACACTAAGCATGAATTCAAAGTATCTAGGCAAGTGATTGAACAAGTCACCGCAGCAAAACCTAAAGATCAAACTTTTTATAACTGCAGTGATGGCGCCAAAATTAATGGCGTCTTACCTATCAGACCAGACAATTTATTAATTGTCTCAACAAAGGAACAAAAACACCAAACCCTTAAATTACTAAAAACCGTGGTGTTTTCATCTAAAGGTTTAGACAACTACCTTCAAAAATTTGAAAAAATGTTTTCACAAGATTTATTAATGGCAGAACTTGGCGCTTTTGAAAAACTTTTAGAGAATGAAATTACCAGCAAAGAAGATGTAGAAAATATAATTAACAAACAAAAAGAAATGTTGTTCTCGTCTTACCAAAAAGGAAACTCGTTACTGTTTTATTACCTTTACGGTACAGTGAATTATGCTAATGCGGTGTTTAGTAAATTAATTTATGCTGCAGATAATTTAGTTACTGCTTCTGAAATGGTAAATCAGGCAAAAGAAAAGTGGCTAAATTACATGACGAAAATTAAACAGGTCTTAGCATCAAATGGGTTCGACGATTTCGACCTTTCGTCATTCAGTTTAATAAAAAGAGAAAAGAAAATTTTACAAAATAACTGTGAGAATTGTTCAATATTAATTGTGACAGATTCTCCAATATTTGGAGAGATTATAAATTTTATTTTAACAAATGAGTTTTCTTGGCTCAAAAATAAAAACATAATAAACCCTCAACAATTTCATGCCTCTTTAGAAATACCGGATTATGCAATATACAGTATAGAAAACCCGAAGTTTCCAAAAATCACAGGGAAAAAAAATACAGTAATAGTCGTGAAACCAGAGCAAAAAGTTCCTATTAAATATGATGGGGTCACATATCTAAAATCCATATTAAACGCAGAAAAGTCAATAATAAACTGCCCTATATCTTTGGCTAGAATCGCAATTCTAGCCTGTCTAAGCGAGGATAATTGCAATGTAATATTTCCTAAATACAATGCATTGCAGAGTATAAATTTGAAAAATAAATTTTTCAAAGAGCCAAATTTAGAATATGTATCATTCAACAATAGCCTTTACATTTCATTGTTTTTTAAAAAAAATAATCAGCAATCAAGAAAAATAAAAAACAATGGCACAAGGATAAATAAAATAGTTAGTCCATTAATAGTTAAAAATTTAATATTGACTCTCATGTCAGAAACAGAACTATTTGTACATCAACAAAAAATCACTAATTTTGTCAATGCTAGAGCCCAAGAAGGTAAGCTTAAATTATAAATTAATATGTTAAGTAAATAAAAAACATGCCCATATGATTAGTTCTGCTAATACAATCTCGGTCATGAATATAAGTGAAACTAAAACGATACCTTCAGATATGCTTAATTTTGCCGATATAACATTAAATAAATTGTAAATATAATTTACTGAGTATTAACATTAATAGCTTACCTCTAACGGTAGAGTCTAAGCTTTATAAAATATTTTGTTTTTAAACAGGTAATACAAATCTGTTAAAATTAAAGAGAAATGCAAAACGATGCAAGAATACAAAATTGCTGTTATTGGCCTTGGATACGTTGGTCTCCCATTGGCGTTGGAATTTGGGAAACATTTTCCAACATATGGCTACGACACTGATAAAGCTAGAACAAATTCGTTAAAAAAAGGTATAGATTCAAATGGAGAATTGAATACTGAAGCATTTCAAGAATCCCCTAATTTGACCATTTGTGACGAAGCTGATGAGATAAAATTTTGCACAATCTATATTGTGACATTACCAACTCCTGTTGGAGTTGATCACAAGCCAGACCTATCCTACCTAATTAATGCGAGTCAATTAGTTGGGCAATGTTTAAAAAAAGGTGACTTAGTCATCTATGAATCAACTGTCTATCCTGGGGCTACAGAAGATGACTGCATTCCCATTCTATGCCGTGTGTCAAACCTAAAACTCAATAGTGATTTTGGCGTAGGTTATAGTCCAGAACGTGTAAATCCAGGTGATACTGAACGTCCTATAACACAAATTGTTAAGGTAACCTCTGGTTCTAACCCTCTATGGGCAAATAAAGTAGACGCTTTATATTCTAAAATTATACTGGCTGGCACATTTCAAGTTAGCTCAATAAAGATAGCTGAGGCGGCTAAGATTATAGAAAACACTCAGCGGGACTTAAATATTGCACTCATTAATCAACTCGCCCAATTATTTAGCGTGCTTAAAATAGACACTAAAGAAGTGTTAGATGCTGCCTCGACAAAATGGAACTTCATACCTTTTAAACCAGGTCTTGTGGGTGGGCACTGTATTAGTGTTGACCCTTACTATCTTTGCCATAAAGCTGAATCAGTCGGCTATATCCCGGATATAATATTGGCGGCTAGACGCTTGAATGACTCAATGGGAGCCTTTATTGCCAATGAAGCAGTTAAATTGCTATCTACCAACAATATTCCAGTACACAGTGCAAAAATTATTATTTTTGGTATCACCTTCAAAGAAAATTGTGGTGATACACGAAATTCAAAAGTGGTAGATATAATAACTGAGCTTAAGAAATTTAATTGCAAAATTGAAGTTCATGACCCAATTGCCGATACAAGAGTTGTAAGTGAAAAATTAGGAATAAAGTTAACGACTCGTTTATCAGATAATGATTACGATTTAGCAATATTAGCTGTTGGCCATGATGAATACATTCAGCATTGGCCTAGGTACAAAAGTTACCTAAAAGAGACTGGCTTAGTTTATGATCTCAAGTCAGTCCTGCCTTTGGACCAAATAAATAAGAGGCTCTAATGAAAAAGTTTGCAATAATGGGGGCTGCAGGTTTTGTCGCCCCTCGACATATGAAAGCAATAAAAGACACTGGTAACGAGTTAGTTGCCGCTCTCGATCCAAGTGATTCTGTTGGTGTGATTGATAGCCACTTCCCAAATTGTCATTTTTTTACTGAATATGAACGTTTTGATCGACATATTGATAAGCAGCGCAGAAATAACGCAAGCATCGATCTTATATCTATTTGCTCTCCTAATTATTTACATGATTCTCATATTCGCTTTGCCCTGCGTTCAGGCTGCGATGCTATCTGCGAAAAACCATTGGTATTAAATCCTTGGAATATAGATGCTTTAAAAGAAATTGAGAAAGAATCAGGACAGCGTATAAACTCCATTTTACAACTTCGTTTACACCCCACAATCATACAATTAAAAGAGCAAATCAGTAAGCAACAACTCAACAAAAAGTACGATGTTGATTTAACTTACATTACCTCAAGAGGCCATTGGTATGGGGTATCATGGAAAGGAGACACAACTAAATCAGGTGGCATAGCTACCAATATTGGCGTTCACTTCTTCGATATGTTGCATTATCTATTTGGTGAATTGCAAGATAGTAAATTATTCAAGTCAACTCCTACTGTCGCTTCAGGCTTTTTAGAATATGAAAACGCTCGAGTCAGATGGTTTTTATCAACTGATGAAAGTGAGCTACCGGCAACAGTAAAACTAAAAGGACAACGCACCTACCGAAGTATTACTATTGATAAGAAGGAACTGGAGTTTTCTGATGGTTTTACCGACCTGCACACTCAAAGTTATCAACAGATACTCAAAGGCAAAGGTTTTGGCCTGGAAGACAACCGTATTGCCATAGAAACAGTAGCAAGTATACGAACCATGCCATTGTCACAAGAGTCTGAGCTCAGCCACCCCTTTATTGCGAATATGAACTATTGATGTCAAGTACTATACATCCAACCGCCATAGTCGATGAGGGTGCCATTGTTGGTTTAAATACTTATATTTGGCATTGGGTTCATGTTTGTTCATCGGCTAAAATTGGCGATAATTGCTCACTCGGCCAAAATGTATTTGTAGGTGGCAACGTATTGCTAGGCAATAACGTAAAAGTTCAAAACAACGTGTCTATTTACGAAGGTGTTGAGCTTGAAGACGATGTATTTTGTGGTCCCTCTATGGTTTTCACTAATGTATATAATCCTCGATCGGCGATTATTCGAAAACATGAATTTCGCAAAACTATTGTAAAGAAAGGCGCTACCCTAGGAGCTAACTGTACAATTGTATGTGGCGTTGAAATAGGTAACTATGCTTTTATTGGCGCTGGCAGCGTCATCAATAAGTCGGTACCAAATTACGCACTAATGGTAGGTGTGCCAGCTAGGAAAATAGGCTGGATGAGCGAATACGGAGAAAGGTTAGAACTTCCCTTAACAGGTTCAGGCCAAGCAACTTGTCCTCATACAGGTGAAACCTATATTTTACACAATGATAATGTCAGTAAGGTTGGTTAGTGGAATTTATAGACTTAAAAACTCAGTTGCAGACTATACGTCCAGCGATTGACAATAGGATCAAAAAAGTTCTAGATCACGGCCAATTTATTATGGGTCCAGAAGTCCATCAACTCGAAGAAAAGTTGGCTGACTTTGTAGGAGTAAAACACTGCATCAGTTGCGCTAACGGCACAGATGCATTGCAGTTGTCCTTGATGGCCCTTGGTATTGGACCTGGCGATACCGTCATCACAACTTCATTTTCATTTTTTGCAACAGCTGAAGTGATCCCATTGGTTGGAGCCATTCCATACTTCGTGGATATTGAGTCAGACACATATAACATCAGTCCGAGAAGTTTAGAAAAAGGTATACTTGAAGCAAAAACCAAAGGCTTAATTCCCAAGGCTGTCATAGCTGTTGACTTATTTGGACTGCCAGCAAATTATCCTGAAATCGAACGAATATGTAAGCAATATGGATTGTACCTAATTGAAGATGCAGCCCAAGGTTTTGGGGGAAGCATCAATGAAAAAAAAGCGGGAAGTTTTGGCGATATTGCAACAACCAGTTTTTTCCCTGCTAAACCTTTGGGCTGCTTCGGTGATGGAGGCGCAATCTTCACCAATAAAGATGAGCTAGCATACCTGTGCCGCTCATTACGTTCACACGGAAAAGGCAGCCATAAATACGACAATGAAAGAATTGGCCTAAACAGTCGGCTAGACACAATTCAAGCAGCAATATTACTTGAAAAACTAACCGTATTTGAACAAGAGTTTGAAGCAAAGCAAAACATTGCATCCTATTATCAAGAGAATATTATTGAGCATATCGGTAAGCCAAATATACCCGCTAGCATGCAATCTTCTTGGGCCATATACACACTCTATGCTCGGCAACACCCTCGAGAGTACTATCTAAACCTTTTGCAGCATAATAATATCCCTCACGGTATTTACTATCCCATTGGGCTCAATAAACAACAATCTTTGCAACATTACCCATCTTCATCCTGCGACATAACAATACAAGCGTCTGAAAGAGTATTTAGTATACCTATGCACCCCTATCTAACAAAAGATCAATGTGAGGTGATCATCAGCAGTTTATTAGATTAGAAACCTGATTATTTTTATTTATTACTACAGCTGTTGATCTTTGATGAATATTTATAATGGAGTTTTGATTAATTCATAGTCATAAGAAATTTGCTTACCACTATACCCCAGTTTTTTGAAGTCACTGATTATGTCCTGGACTAACAATTCATCACTTAATACATTATTTTCGAAAACTATTCTTTCGGCAAGCAATTTTTCATCGAGTAAACAATTCTCATAATAATCTCTAAGAATGACAGCATCATGCCCTTCTGTGTCTATTTTAAGGAAATGAACACTGGTTATATTATACTCTTTGATTAGTACTTCCCAATTAACGATTTTAACTACATCTATGGTAATAATTTCATCATGCTGGTCGCCTAGCAGTGATTGAATTGAAGGATGAGGAGCGTTTATTGAATTACAACCCCTTACCCAAATAGGCAGATTATACTTCACAATATCATCTGGTTTAACATAATAAATACTAGTTTCACCAACTACATTAGATATACCATAATTTACTTTAGTTACATTTTCTCTATCTGGTAAATTATCTAAGTATAATTTTAAAGGTTCAACACTTAGACCAATGCCCTTATCACTCTCAATTAAGGTTTTGAAATCAGATGTACCTATTTCTATAAAGTCGTAATGCATATTAATTATTTCTTCCAATTAACACTATTAACCATTTCAGTTTGAGTTTTATCATTTTTAGAATACTCATGGAATAGCGTGGGACCCTTTGGCTTCATATATTTTAAATAAGCACTCGAATGTTTCATAACTAATCTGCGCTTACTTTGATTCAATGCAGAAATTGAAACCATAATATCATCCATATAGTGGTACTTAAAATATTGCCAATCAATTTTAATTTTATTTGTGTTGAACAAACTAACACCATTTCCAATTACATCAACAAACGTATCTTCAGAAACGTTATCTAAGCATCGATAATTATGTTTGATACCTTTGAAATAACTGTCTATATAACCATCGAGTAAATTTTTACCATGTAAACTAACGATAATATCGTCATTATATTGATTTAATTTATTAATCATATCGTCAGCATATGATGGGGGGTAATATAGATCATCATCAACGCAGAAATAATACTCATTAACATTTGTAGCCCAAAATAACTTACCTGTAGATTTCAAATCCTTGCCTTGGTGAGTTATTATTTTAGGATCTATATATTCCTCCGGAACTGAATCAAAATTATTTAAATATAACCTAATTATATCTGCTTGATCATATATAGATTCAATAGTTTTAATACATGTATTAAACCTATTGGGCATTGTTGCCATATTAAACGTTCTAATCATTTCATTCATATAAAGCCTTTATTGGTAATTTATATCATTTTCAAACCGATCATATTTAACAATAAAGCATACCAACAAGAAGCTTCATTTTACTTCTAAATAGTTAGGAAAGAACAATGAAAATAATAAACATTGAATAAAACTAATGTAATTAACTCTATAAGTCTGGTTCATTATTTTATTGATCCAGTAATTAGAATTTATGTATAACTTTTTCCTTACCCCCTAAGATTCATCTCAGTTTACTAAGGTTAACTCTCATTAACATGTTTTATACACTCACTTTCTTTTGCAAATCATAAAACAAAAAAATTCTATATCAGCATTAAGGAAAGGCGAATCAATAAGTAAGCTTCAAACACATTACCTTTCGAAAATGTAGCTCACGATTTTCAACTGGTATGGCTGTGAGAGAATAAGCAAAGTCATCTACATCAGGTAACGCCAGAATGGCAGCCAACATATCTACAGGCTGTTTAATATATTGTATTAATATCGATAAACCATGTTTTTCCAATAATTGCTCTGCGGCATCATTGTCGCCCAATCTTATTTTTAATAACGCAGCATAAAGCACTAACTGTTTACTAAACTCAACATATTTTCCAGGCTTATCCAATACCGCAAAATATTTTCTAATGTGTGTTTCAGCTTCTGATAATTGATTTTGAATAAGTAAAGAACCAACCGCTCCAATTACAGCTTCAGTCATTAGGGGATAAGTTGCCACTACAGCTAAATATGCATCCGCAGATGATTGATAATCATCTGCCAACCATGACTTTCTGGCTTTCTGTAACGACACAGTCATTGAACTTTTTGGCACCACAACATGAGTGTTATCATGCGTAATTGAAATTTCCGCAAACTCTCCCATCAAATTTTGTTGGACAACCATTGTTTCTGCTTTTTTAGTTCGATACGCATTCCACCAATTTAAAATATGTTGCCTGTGATAAGAGCGGTTCTGGGTTTCAACTAGTAATTGTCCAGCAGCTACCACCTTTTCATATTCATCTGGATTATCTAGATAATACCTAATGGTTTGAAGTACATTATTGGTATCAACAAAACAACAATTCACTCTATCTTTAAATCCCATACTTTTTAAAACAGGTGACTCGTTTGTCATTAACATTGCACCACAAGCTGGTATTTCGAAGATTTTTTTCACTGGAATATCTTTTAAACTAGTGCAACCAAAAATAAACTGGGTTCGATTCATTATTTTTACAAAAGGCTCGCCAGTTATTCCATGATCTCGTAAACCTGTTGGTCTAGGCAAAATATGCGATGGAAATTCCGGAACGACTTTAGCTGCCACACGTTGTCGCCATGGATAACTACCTGAACCGAAAAAGCCAGCACCATAAAACCCACAGACAATATCCTTCTTGATCCCAAGATTACGAAATAGCTTATGATTATAACTATTAGGCACACAAACCTGTCGATTACGCCAATTAGCAGGAAAATAATCATGGTAAAAGTCATGACTAAAAATAGCCTCTGGTTGTAATTGTTCAAAATATTTAACCAACGCATGATGACTATGATAATGAGCGTCCAAAGTACTATAAATAATAATAGGCCTATGCGCAGCGGCGGCTTTTAAAATCTGAGCATCAGGAAGAGTGGAGCGCTGCACAGAAGGACCAGGATCAAGCATAATAATATCAGGCTGTACTCGATGAATACTTGCCACTGGGTCATCAAAATCATCCTCAACTGTAAGCGAAAACTGCTCTGTAAAAGCAGAATAATTGGGTTCAACCATACCAGTGTAAAAATAAGGATGGGCCTTACTCAGCTCTAAGGATTGTGAAAACGCCAGCATTTTAACTTTAGACATAGCGGCTCTCTAATTCGCTCTGGACTTCACTCAACAAAGCAGAACCACAAATTCGCGTCAGATATTCTTTTATTTGTGGGAATCTCACATACAAAGATTGGAATTCATTCAAACAAAACATTTTTCGCTTACCTTGTTCGATAAGTCCTAATAAAAATTCAATTTTTTCTGACGAACCGGTACGACAAAGCTCGAAACTAAAGTGCACCATAAGCTCAGTACTCTTTAAAATTCCATCACCACTTTTGATTGTATAATGATTAAACAATGATTCAGGCAAAAACTGCGATTCATGTCTAAATTTATATCTAATATTTTTACTAAATTCTTGACTATAAGTTTCAGCTAAATCATTCATGATCGACTTTTTTAAAGGGATAAATCCATGACTCGATATAAGAAATCGTTTTTTATCACCTCCCACTAATTGCGCACCATTAATCATACCTTGAAGATGTAAAGTCAAAGTATCTTCGTCTTCAAAGCTTGCCCAATCAGCATAAATAATTGGTCGTTCTACTTCGTAAAAGAAACTTTTAGTCACTGAACTACCTAGCATAAAATCATCATTCCCATATATAAAATGTTCACTTAAACCTTTAATATGGTGCATCATTGTGGTTAAACTGCGAGTATTAAAGGTAGGTAAAAACTCTTCTTTCCCCTGAAATAACTCTTTATGATCCACTATTTCAATACGATCCAAACCTAATCTATTTTCATCTAAAAACTCAGGGATTTGATTATCTGTGATTAGATAAATTTTCCTATACCAGGGAGCATGCTGCTTAATTGAACGTAAACAATACACTAATTCATCATGTTGAATAAAACGTTTTAAATCTGTCGATTGCTCGGCATTTTCTGCTGACTCAAGCTGAAAATCGGCCAAATATTTAGACCTTTTACGTTCATGCTCTGGATCACTGCCATCAACCCATAAAATGACAAAGTCGATAGGAAAATCATTTGGGGAGTTATTAGTAATAATTTTCCGAGAGGAAAAACGACTCATGGTTAAATTACTCCAACGCCTTTACAATATCTAACACACTATCTAACCCACTTTTGATTTGTTGAATTGCGGCACTATCAATTTTAGAAAGGGCTTTTTTCAAATCTGTAGTTGAAATGCTTGGTGTTCTAGGTAAATACACCACTTCGCAATATGACTTTAATTCATCAAATTTACCTTGCCAATCAGACCCTATGCCAAAAATGTCAACTTGATACTTCTCAATATCAGACACTTTTTGAGCCCAGTTATCTTCTGCTATCACTTGGTCAACACAGCCTAGCGCCCCCACTATTTTTGCCCTTTCTGCATAACCATAAATACATTGTTTACCCTTAAGAAGGTTAAACTCATCGGTAGAAACACCGACAATTAATTTATCTCCAAGCTCAGCCAAGCGTTCCAACATATTCACATGACCAATGTGTAACAAATCAAAAGTGCCATAGGTAATAATTGTTTTCATTTAACTCTCAGCGGTAAATACAGTTGCAGATTTAACGTCACTTAATGACCAATCTTTTTGCGGGACTTGCCATTCACCATAGTGACTTTGTAAATACGCTGCAACATTGCTAGGTAAAGAGACTGTACCACCAGAAAATGAATGGCTTTGAAGATCACTAAAATGTTTAGCTGGCATCCGAAAACCGCGGGAAGCTAAACAATAGTCCATATATTCTCCCTGGATATATTTAACAAAAAAGTCGATGCCAGGAAAAGCCCCAGAGTCATCATCAGGCAATAATTTAAGGGCACGAATAGCACCGATCGACACAGCTCCAAAAGCTTGCTGATTGACATATTTGTTTAAAGTCCAAGTCACGCCAGTTAATGCAAGCAATTTGGGTAATTGTTGTTCAATCACCTTTATACTGATATCCAAATAATTTGCATCAATGGAAAAATCTAGGTCGTCATCCCACGGGATAAGTGCATTGTCTCTATACACCCCCAGTAAAGTACCGGCATCAATATAATGAGGCACCTCATGTGTTTTTAAATTTTCAGATAGCATTAATAACAAGTCTACTGCGGTTTGCCCCTGCCTATGAGAGTTTTTAAGCTGTATCGGTTTAATCTGTCGTGCGGGTAATACTTCAACCTCTATATGCGGAACTAACTGTTTTAACTGGCTTTGTATTTGTTCAAAAAACTCACTAGCAATCAAAATTTTATCGGGCTTCAGCCCTGCGATATCTGTAGGAGAAATAATGGGGATACTGGAAATGTTAGTGCCATATTTTTTACTATCATTATCAACAAATGCCAAAACATCATAGTGTTCAGATATAGCAGACAATGCAGAACGACCAGACAAACTTGCGCCAAATATTACAACTTTTGTCCCTCGATTAAGCGTACTCTGCATATGTTCTTCCTTTTAAGATAAGGCGGCTCTAGCTTTAAGCATAATTAATTATCGGCTAGTACTGTTTTGACTTTAATCTAACAAGCGACCTAAGCAGTGCTTCCGGCATCGACTGTCATCACTGTACCGGTAATTGACGATGCTTTATCACTCAACAAAAAGACTACCATGGCAGCGGCATCTTCTACTGTGGCTAATTTCCCCAAAGGACTACGGCGTTTAATGGTCGCCAGTTTGTCACCTTGTAGGCTATCTGTCATATCAGTTTGCATATAACCGGGGGCCACACAATTGACTGTAATACCGGCTTTGCCTACTTCTCTGGCTAACGACTTAGTAAACCCTTCAAGAGCCGCTTTACTCGCGGCATAAACACTTAACCCGTTAAATCCCGTTTTAGCAATAATCGATGAAATATTGATAATTCGCCCGGTTCGATTAAGTAACATAGAGCGCAATAAATACTTGCTCAATAACATAGGCGATTGCACATTTAAACGCATCACATTGTCTATTTCGTTATTTGGCATAGTCGCTAAAACGCCGTCGTGCCCTACAGCGGCATTATTAACTAAGCCATAAGGTCTACCGAATTGTTGGATAATTTGTCGGCAAAGTACGGGGATATAATCTAAATCAGCCAAGTCGGCTTGTATATAATGACACTGCTCTGGCGTCGATTCGGTCAGGCTTTGTAACTCATCAGTGAAAGTTCTGGCGATAGCCACCACAGCATAACCAGCAGTTAAGGCTTGTTTACAAATCGCTAAGCCCAAGCCTTTGCTTGCACCTGTGACTATCACATAATCAGTCATGCTTTTACTTCCTGTTTTACTTTCGATTAAGTTTACCACTTAAGTTATGATCTATAATCTCAACCACAGTGATTTTGGTAGGAATTTCAAAACGTTGCAATTGATTTTTGCAATCATTAATCACCTGCCTTTTAATACTAACAGCATCTAGCCTAGCCATATCTGAGTTATCAAATAACACAATATCTGCCACCACTAACTCGCCCATTAACGGACTTTTTTTAGCATACACTCGAGCTTGGCTAATGCCTTCACAGCTCAACAATACTTGTTCCACTTTTTCTGGATGCACTTTATTGCCACCCACATTAATGGTGCCGGTTGCTCGGCCTAAAAATAGCACTCGGTCATTAATCACTTCCACTCTATCTTGTGTATCCATAAAACCTTGTTCATCCACCTTAATAGTCGATAGAGTTGAACTCTGCTCTTTGGGTTTCACAAGTAAATGTTGTTCATCAGATATTTTTAGCGCCACAGATAAATCGCTATTATTCAGCCAACTTAGCGGAAATCCAGCCTTACCATCACTTACCACAAAGCCCACGCCTGCTTCGGTAGAGGCATAAATATGACGAATGCGTGCCTGAGGAAATAGGCGAGTCAGCTGCTCTAACAAGCTTTGGTCAACAATTTCACCGCCTAAGGTGATATGACTTAAACTCAGTTGTGATAATTGCTTAGTCATCAAGAGTTGTCGCCATAAACTAGGTGTAGCCGATACAGCAGTAACCTTGTTTTTTTGCATTAATGCTAACTGACTTAAAGGCTCGTAAGCTGTGACATCCACTAAATCTGCACCACTGAGCAGAGCTTGTAATACCACTTGTAAGCCAGCAAAACGAAAGCATTGATACATTAAAGCCCAACATAATGTCTGCAAATTTGTACTGTGTTTAGTCTGTGCGGTTAAAGAATTGAAAGTATGTGCAAACCATTTAGGCTCACCTGTGGTGCCTGATGTAGCTATATACCAAAGAGTTTGTTGGCTTTCTATATCGACATTATTTTGCTGGGCACTTGTTGTTATCTGGTCTGCTGTTAATTCATTGAAAGACCAGCCTTGCACACCATCTTCAGGGCGGCTTGTTACATCTGGCGGGCATAAATACATTTCAGTACACCAACCATCAAAGGCAATTAAACCCACTAAAAATTCTTCTAGCTGACGATAAGTTAACAGCACTTTTTGCCCACAAAGTTGTGGCTGTTCTAATCTAACTTGCTGAGCTTTAGCCACTAAATCAGCTACCGACACCTGCTTATCGGCCCAAAAAGTTTGTCCTTTGGCCGACTCTATCGCTAATTGAGCCATCAAGTTTGCCATATAAACTATCTTTTACTGGCACATTGTTGATAAATAGCTAAAAACTCAGAAAAAGTACTGGGATAGGTTTCAATGGCTAATTCAGTAAATGGGTCGTAACCTAAATCTTCTTCAAGTTGAGCCACTAACATGGCATATCCTAAGGAATCTAAACCACATTCCAACAACAAGGTATTACCTTCAATAGGTTCAATTAGCTGACAATCCCCTAATTCAGCTACCTGTTGCATTGTTTCTTTTATTTGTTGTTCTAAATTCAAGATGATCCCTACTGTAAAAATTGTATGTGTGCGGCCAGCAAACGAATATTTTTAGGTAACTTAGTGAGAATAGTCTCACGCTTTACCAGCCATTGTTTAAGTTCGTAACGATAAAATAATATATCAAATTTTTGCCCATCACGCTCAGCCCCTGCCTGTTGGCTAACTTGTTTATATTCAAAAATTTTATGCATTTTATTAGCCGCTGTATTAAAGGACAATACTTGCGCCAGTAAATGGGTATATTGTTTATGGCTGGCGATATAATCTAAAGCGGCGAGTTCTAAAACAATACCACTGCCAGGCCATACGTTAGTTTCACCTAAATAACAGCCCCACTCGGGGGTTGCTGTGTCTACCCCTGAAAAATTCAGCACGCCTATAGGCCTTTGATTCTGCCACAAAATATAAAACTGACGACTGCTATCTTTTTGTAAACCTTTAAACCAGTTGCAATGAGCTTGCCATTTAACCATTTGGTTATTGTGCATATTTTGCTGAATTCGGGGGCTATTACGCCATTGCCAAACCAACTTTAGCTCTTGTTCTGTTAGTGGTTTAAATTCATGACTGGGTAGGCCTGTTTTTATCATCTGTTTTTCTCTAAATGAGATAATCTAGTCATCAAACAAACGATAGCTTGAGCCCCATCTTTCACCGGCTGTTGTAAGGCTTTTTGATGCATAGACTCTAACAACTTGGGTTGTTGCCACAAGGCTAAACAATGATTCACTAATTGCTCAGCTGTGGTTTGTTGATTAATTAGTACCTGACACCAACCTTGCTTTACCACTTGTTGGCTAGCCAGCTTTTGATTGTCTGCCACTACCAATAAAATAGCAGGCGTGGCACAGGCTAATAACTCAAATTGACTGCCACCTGCCGCCGACACTGCGAGTCTTGAATTCGCTAATACTGAGGCCATATTTTGACAATCATGTAGGTGAGTAATATTTAAATCGCTAGTGGATAAAAATTCATTCAGCTCATTTAGTTTTGTATAAGCCGCACCTGTGATCACGATTATAGGAATAACCACCGCAGCATGTTTTTTGGCTAAAGCTTGTAAAGTCAGCAAAGTCATATTGTAAGTGTCGCTACCACCAAACACCAAAGTCAGAGTTTTACGTCTAGGCCACTGTCTGTCACTCAAGTTTAAAAACTCTTGTCTTAACACTTGATAATCACTGCCGATAGCTAATTCAGCTTGGGCTGCCGTTGTTTGATAATCTAACTGCTGTGCATTATCAGCACCGTTAATCACAAGATCAGCGAATAAGTTACCCGTATTATTAATATCATCAAAAATAGCAAACTGATAATGTTCGCTACACAAGTATTGTCGATATGTTTGATCGAATTGATAACCGTCTAAGAACAACCAATCAGCCGCTAAATCAATAACTTGCTGTTTAACATACTCAGCTTCATTGCGATGTTCCAAAATATCTAAGGGTATAATTTGTCCAGGCCAATCAGCTCTACTTTGACAAAATAGTTGTGATTGTTTCGACATGATAGAAAAAACGTCATGCTGCTTATCAGTTAGGCTTTGGGCTAGCGCCATACAACGCATAACATGGCCTAAGCCTATTTGCGGAGAACCTTCGACTCGAAATACTATACGCATCAGCAATGACTCAACTACTTTTTTACAAAGAAATTTTGCACAACAATCATTCGAACATAGACCAATCAAGAGCTGTGCCTTTGGGTAAGTGACGTTTAGCCACTTTTCCCAATACCTTATCCCAATTTTTTGGCGCTAAGCCAAAAGCGGGACGAACTATACGCATATTGTTTGCGTTTAATTCATCACCTTGCTGAACATCTTTACTGATGTAAATTGAGCGACGATATTGTTTCGATTTATCTTCCGCTGGTGTGCCGCCGTACTTCACTCGCCCTAAAGCTTGATGGGCTCTTTCGGTTTCTGTGACTAAAGACTTGAACTCATCTGGCTCTAAAGAAAATGCGGCATCCACTCCACCAGCACTTCTATCTAATACAAAGTGTTTTTCAATCACAGTAGCACCTAGGACTACCGCCGCCACCGAAACACCTATGCCAGCAGTGTGATCAGACAAACCAACTTGGCAGTCAAAAGTCTGCTGCATATTAGCAATCGTAGCTAAGTTAGTATTAGTGGGCTGTGCAGGATAGGTACTGGTACATTTTAATAAGATAATATCTTGGCAACCGGCATTTTTGGCCGTAGTAACAGCTTGTTCTATTTCAGTTAAACTTGCCATGCCGGTAGACATGATTAGAGGTTTGTTTTTCGATGCGGCTTTTTTGATCAAAGGTAAATCAGTTAACTCAAAGGAGGCGATTTTAAAACAAGGAACATCTAACTCATCCAGAAAATCCACAGCTTGTGCATCAAAAGGCGAGCTAAAAGCTAACATACCTAAAGACTTAGCTTTATCGAACAAAGGCTTGTGCCACTCGTAGGGTGTGGCCGCTTTTTGATACAAAGCATGTAATGATTCACCGTACCAAAGACTATCTTTTTCTTGGATCACAAAATGTTCGTTATCGACATCTAAGGTCATGCTATCAGCGGTAAATGTTTGCAATTTAATAGCATGAGCCCCTGCCCTAGCGGCTTGTTCGATCATAGCCATAGCTAAATCTAATTGTTGGTTATGATTACCACTTAATTCAGCAATAACAAAAGGTGGATGCTCAACGCCAATTAACCTATCACCGATCCGAATATCAGCCATGACTTTGCTCTTCTGCAAGATGTTCAAATATTGAGGTGATACTTTCAGTTAAATCTTCTGCTTTATCACAATTACACAGCAACTTTTCAGTTAACATTTCTGTATATTGCACACCATGTTTAGGGCAAAGCTCAAGTTTATCGGTGGCAAAGTCGGGCATCAAAATTGCTGGTTCGCTGGCCCCAGTAATCAATAATACTGGACAATCAACAGCTTGGGCATACCATCTATCACCATTCGATTTGCATACCACTAAGTCACTGGCGGCCATCATTTTAAGCAAGGTACTTGGATTACCGTCACTTTCACTACCAGACCAAACTTCAAAACCTTGTTGCTGTAACAACTTTTTAAGTTCATGAGTGTAAGGATATAAAAAGCCATCTTCTGAGTGTTCTAAACATAGTCCAATCACTTTACTTGTTTTTGCCTTTTTAGCTAAACGTTTATCAGGACTAACTACTATTGATTGTTGTAACTCGGCAATATCAAACCCGCAACATTGCTTAAGGTAAAATTCAGGATAACCACCATCCGGCAAGTTAATTGACTGCCACCAAGGTGTCATCCATTGATACATACCAATAAAGCTACTTTCTAAATAGGCACTGGCAAGATTGACATATTCAGGCTCTAGAGTTTGCTCTTGCACTTTAGTTAATAAATATTGAATAGACATACTGATAAAATTACCGACAACAGGCTCGCCGGCATCTTTTAAAAAGCGAGTCAAAAAACACGGCATAAAGGCAGTATCTAAATTGATAATTTGTGAATATTCTTGACCAATAATATCTTCAGCCAATCCTAGGAAAGACTCCATTGCTTGGAAAAAATCATCAGGCCATTGTTCTGCAGCTAAAGTATGTACTTGCACTCTAGGCTCAGACGCAGTAATCACTTTAGCAATATCATTAAAGGTTAAAAAGTGAATTTCTGAATCGGGTAATTTTTCCTGAAAAAAACGAATCGCGGGTAAACCAATGGCACACACATCAGCAGAAGTTAACATGCGGATAATTAAAATTTTATTTTTATTGCTAGGATCGTCTGTCATTGAATTATCCATTATCTCTCTTAATATAAGCCTTATACATTAACTCAGCTCTAAACCAATCTTCTGGAGTATCAATATCTTGCACCAAATGCCTAGGTAAAATAATCGGCATACTGTACTCACTAAAAATTTTATCTTTTTGTAAATATGCAGCTGTAGTTCCCCAGTAGAATTGTCCTGCATCATGGTAGGCTTCTTCTAAATCTTGCGAACGTTTAGCTATATTCTCGGGATACATAGCCGCCACGCCCAAACCTTGTTTTTTCAGGGCTCTTTGTACTGGAAATGGAAAACTGGTTACCGAAAAGGCAAATTTATTCTGTTTATTTTGTTTAAGCTGCTCAAGGCCTAAACTTAAATATTCTGCAGTTAAAAAAGGCGCTGTAGCGTAAATACAACAACAAAATTCAGGCTCAAACAAAAACTGCTGGCAATATTCAATGGCATGACGAGTGACAGGTGTAGTGCCCACAAAATCATCAGACAAATCAGGCGGACGCAAAAAAGGCACCTCTGCGCCATACTCAAGCGCCACTTCTGCGATTTGTTCACTATCTGTTGACACTATTATTTTTTCAAACTCACCAGAGGCAATCGCCGCTTCAATGGAATAGGCAATAAGTGGTTTACCAGCAAAAGGTTTGATGTTTTTTCTAGGGATCCTTTTACTGCCACCTCTGGCAGGAATAACCGCTAAATTCACTGATTTTCCTCATATAAAACCTGATGTAAGGCATCTATCACTTGGGATTGTTGCTCAAAGGTCATATCCGGAAATAATGGTAATGTTAGTGCTTTAGCATAAAACTGCTCTGCAGCAGGGAAGTCACCTTGGTTAAACCCTTTAACTTGATAATAAGGTTGTAAATGAATAGGGATATAATGCACGTTTACCCCAATCCCTGAGGCTTGTAACTTTTGATAAATGTCTTTTCTATCGTGTTCTGTCAATTCAACCATGTATAAATGCCAAGCACTATCTTGATAACCAGCAGAATTGGGTAATATAAGCGGTAAATCAGCTAATGTAGCATGGTATCGGGCAACCAGTTCTCTTCGTTTTTGGATAAAAACATCCAGTTTTTTTAATTGCGATAAACCTAAAGCGGCATGTAAGTCACTAAGTCTATAGTTATAACCCAATTCAATTTGCTGATAATACCAAGGGCCATCACTTTCACTTACCATTTGCTGCGGTTCTTTAGTTATACCGTGCTTAGCAAACAATTTTAGTTTATTGAATAGGTCAGCATTATTGGTTAAAACCGCGCCACCTTCAGCCGTAGTAATAGATTTCACTGGATGAAAACTTAACACTGTCATATCTGAATACTGGCAACTGCCAATTTTAGAGCTTTTGTGCCCATCATGATAACTGCCACCCAAGGCATGAGCTGCGTCTTCAATTAACAGCACACCATATTCTTCAGTTAATGCTCGGATTGGTTGCATATCACAACTTAAACCAGAAAAATGCACAACCACTAACACTTTAGGCAAAGTATGCGTTTGTTCGGAATTTTTGAGTTTTTTGGCTAACAGTTCAACATCGATATTGCGCGTAACGGCATCAATATCTACAAAATCTACACTAGCACCACAATATAAAGCGCAATTGGCTGATGCCACAAAAGAATTTGGCACAGTCCAGACTCGGTCCCCCTTAGTTACGCCAGCAGCTAAGCAGGCAATATGCAAGCCTGAAGTGCCACTATTAACAGCAACACAATATAAACTAGAAGTGTACTCACAGAGGGCTTGTTCAAATTGCGGAACTACTGAACCTTGGGTTAAGAATTGATTACGTAAAACATCAACAACAGCATCTATATCTGCTTCATCCACAGAATGTTTACCATAAGGAAGCATATCGTTATCCGCTTAGAGAGTTTCTTTGTCGAGCTGAGTTAACTCTTCTACGTTTAAAAAATGAGGATTTGTACCTGAGTGGTATTCAAATTTATCAGAAACAGGTTTACCTGTTTCACCCAACTTATTCCTTTTATAATCGATATTTTTATCAAAGAATTTAATCGCAGGGGTGATGACATAATGATTATCAAACTCTAACGAATGGTGAGCCATTTCTTCCGGCACCATAACTTCGTGCAACTTTTCACCAGGACGTATACCTACCAATTCATAATCACGTTTACCACTAATTGATTCCACCAAATCAATAATGCGGATAGAGGGGATTTTTGGTACAAATATTTCTCCGCCTTGCATACGTTGAAAATTCTGTACTACAAATTCAACGCCTTCATCTAGAGTAATCCAAAAGCGAGTCATTTCTTCATGGGTAACTGGTAAAACATCAACACCTTGATCTAACAATTTATGATAGAAAGGCACAACAGAGCCTCGAGAACCCACCACATTTCCGTAGCGAACTACCGCAAAGCGTGGTCCAGTGGCGCCGGCAATATTGTTAGCTGCAACAAATAATTTATCTGAGGCTAACTTAGTAGCACCGTATAAATTGACCGGATTAGCCGCTTTGTCCGTTGAAAGAGCTATGACCCGACTAACATTAGCATCAATAGCCGCATCGATAACATTTTGCGCACCATATATATTCGTTTTAATACATTCATTAGGATTGTATTCAGCTGCAGGCACTTGTTTTAGAGCGGCGGCATGAACCACATAATCCACATCTCGCATTGCAGAAATTAATCTTTCTTTATCTCGCACATCACCAATAAAATAACGCATTGGTGTGGCATCAAATTCTTGCTGCATTTCAAATTGTTTTAATTCATCTCGAGAATAAATAATCACTTTTTTAGGGGAATAGTGTTTTAATAAATACGCGGTGAAACGTTTACCAAAAGACCCTGTTCCACCAGTTATAAGAATTGATTTATTGTCGAACATAGACAGCCTTATTATTCATTTCTATAGAATAAATTAAATTAGGGGGCAAATTTATAAACTTATAATAACAGAGTTATTTTTAACTCTAATAATCAATTATTTATATTTCTTAACCGCTTTTCTACCACGTACTAATCGAGAAAGTTGGTTTAATGACACTTTAAACAATTCATCAGCATAAGCAACTAACGCGCCATTAACTTTTAATTCAGCTTTTGCAAAGTTTCTTTTGTCAGCTTGATCAATTTCGTTCAAATATTTTTGAATAAAATCATCTCGTTCTGATACTAATTTGAGAAATGTAGCTTCATCAGGCTCTGTCTCAGCGAATAGCTTAAACAGTTCCTGATTAATGTTCTTTAAAGAAGAAGGTGTATAAGAATGGTCTAATGTTAGTTTTTTCAAACTGCAGCTTGGCGTTTTTGCCTTTGCATTTCATAAGCCTCTTGTTTAGCAGACTCAGGAATTTGTAGCCAGGCAAGTTTAATAGGTGAAAGTAGACTAATCACTTCATCAATGATCTTCAAGCTATTCTGTACATTTGCATCAATTAAACGTTGTAACATATATTCGTATAAATCAAACAAATTACCGGCAACTTCACCTCCTTCAGATAAATCTAAGGTATCTCTTAAGTTCATCACAATCGCTGATGCTCTTGATAAATGCTCAGACTTACCAGCAAAATCCTTACGTTCGATACAACCTTTAGTATAAGCGAGTTTATCTAACGCTCCCTGCATCAACATAAGAGTTAATCTATGTGGATCAGCCTGAGATATATCTTGTTTTAGATTGCCCTTTTTATATGCATTGATACCTTTTAAGGCCATGTTAGTTCTCCGTCAATGTATGATAAAGATTCATTAAGCACTACCAAGTGAGGCTAATAAAGCTGAGCCTGTACTGTTTAATTTAGACACAGTTAAATCTAAATTTAAATATTTAGCTCTCAGAATTTCTTCTGTCCCCATAAGTCTTAATTCCAATTGTTCTCTTTCTGTCAACAATTGATCTTTTGTGTCATTTGCTGCATTTTCGCGGTTTTTTAATATTCCACTATAAGATGTGTATTGATCAACAAAGTCATATAATCGTACCGCAACGCCTTCAGTTTCATCAGTAAACAAGCTAGCGATATCATCAAAATTATCTGATAATGCATCTTTTAAACGATCTTCACCGCTACCAAATCCAAATTTGTCATTTGAACCGATTTCTAAATCACCATCTTCGTTGAATTCAATACCCAGTTGAAACAAACCACCTAAGCCAGATGAATTAACGGCAGAAAACATAATACTATTCAGCCCAGATTGAATCCCTCTAATCATCGAATCCCCAGCAAACGCACCATCTTCTTCTAGGTCTGAGGTACCATACTTAGTCAGCCGTTGGATTTCAGCATTCAAATTATTGTAGTTATCAACAAAATCTCGAATGGTTTTTTCAACACCTTCATTATCAAAACCAATACTGAGTTTTGATGTTCTAAAAGTCACACCATCGGCTGCAAACTCTGATAGCTCAGTGGCAACAAATTCAACGTTTTCAATGACATTTTCAAATTCATTGGTTTTACTTTCAACGTCGATGCCGTCTATCGTCGCTTTAGCGTTTTGCGCAGGGGAAATTGGACTTAAACTATTCGCGGTAGTCGTCAATTCATCCGAACGAACGGTAGATAAACGATCTAACTCCGCATTATCGGTATCATTAACTATGACTAAGTCATTGCCTTCCCCGGTACGATCAGAGGTGAAAACAAGTTTTACCCCACCATCAGCAGTACCTGTAGAGACTATGCTTGAAGTTACACCAAAATTATCACTGTTGGCATTAATAGCAGAACTGAGTTGCTGTAATGTCATAGTGCTGGTGATAGCAATATTAAACGAATCAGAGCCAACACCTGATTCTTTAGGTGCTTTAAAAGTCAGTGAACCTGTACCTGTAGATAACACAGAATCAGCTGTGCTACTAAAACCACCATCGACTGCATCTGCAGTTTGAATACGACTGCCACTGGCTAGCTGTTTAACGGCTATCTGATAATCAGCTTCCACTGCACTATTCGATGCATCTGCAGTAAATGGCTCAACACCCTCAGTTGGGTTGTCGATAGTCGGTTCTCGGCCTTTAAGGTTCGCTTCTGTACGTAAATCATCTAAGGTTTTTTCAAAATCTTCTAATTTAGATTTTAACTGGCCTATGCCAGAAATTTCAGCTTGTACAGCTTCATCCCGCGCATCTAAACGTTCAGTTTTTGGTGCTCGTTCAGCTTCAAGCAGCTGGGTAACTAGTGCCTCTAAGTCCAAACCAGAACCGACACCTAATGACTGAATTGACATAACTCACCTCGATACAGATAATCCGAAAACAACATATCATTTATCTATATTCTATTTGGTTTAATATTTTAATTTAAACCTGTTTATTAAACAAAACACCTACAGCGTTACCAACGTCTGTGTGTAAATCTTTTAATCGCTCAGACAATTCCAATATCTCTTCTGATGGAATTTGCCTAATCACTTCACCTGATTCTTTATCTGTCACTTTAACAATTTGTTTTTCACTGCCTTCATCAATTGAAAAATTTAATTGCCTAGTATTGGCTTGCATAAATTCACTGATATCAGACACTGCACTATCAATTTGTTTAGAATTCGCAGAAACAGAACTATTAATCTTTGTTTCGGCCAATCTTGATATTTCTTTAACTTCAGCTGACAACTTATCAACATTTTTATTCGAAACTAAATTAATAGGCTCTACAGATAATGCAAAATCTTGGCCACTAGCGTGAGTATCAATTTTCATAAATCACCTCTTAATAAACAACAAATGGCCAACTACTTCCATAGCCGGCCATTATCTATTTGTATTAGTTAAAAAATGATTAACTAAGCAAAGACAAAGCCGTTTGCGGCCTTTGGTTTGCCTGACTTAAAACAGATAATGATGCTTGTTGGATAATTTGATTACGAGTTAGTTCAGCAGTTTCTGAAGCGAAATCTGTATCCCTAATACGTGATCTAGCACCAGCAACGTTTTCCGAAATATTACTTAAATTTCTAATAGTAGACTGAAAACGGTTTTGTAACGCACCTAAATCAGCTCGAGCAGCACCAATAGTTGATATAGCTGTCGTTATCGCAGTTAAAGCACCTGATGCTCCAGCAGTAGTGGCAACTGTTGTATCCCCTAAAGACAAACCAGACGCTCCAAAACCGCCAGTTTGTTTAATCGACACACTGATAGTTTGGCCGCCATTTGCTCCAACTAAGAATTTAGATGAAAAATCACCTTTCAAAATATCTGTGTTAGCAAACTGCGTATTAGATGCAATACGGCTGATTTCATTTTTCAGTGCTGTCACTTCTTTCTGCAATGACGCTCGGTCAGCAGACGAGTTAATACCATTTTGTGATTGCACTGCTAATGTACGGATACGTTGTAGAGCGGTAGTTACTTCGCCTAACGCCCCTTCTGCAGTTTGAGTTAACGAAATCGCATCATTCGCGTTACGTACAGCTTGATTTAAACCTTCAACTTGAGTTGTCAAACGGTCAGAAATTTGTAAACCGGCAGCATCATCTGCAGCACGGTTAATTCTAAAACCTGAAGACAAACGTTCAAACGAAGTGTTAAGTGCTTGACCTGAACCAAACAGCTGACGCTGAGCATTCAAAGAAGACACATTTGTATTTACAAATAAACCCATAAAAAACCTCCTGAAAACTCACCGCCTGTCGATAAAGACTTAGATCAGTAAGTTTGCCTCAATTTAATGCTTAGGGCCTCCCCCGCACATTACCTCACTTTATTAAAACCGAGTACCTCTACTCAGATTTAGAATAAAAGCAATCAAATAGATCACCCCTCAACTAAAGTTATCGACAGTTACTAAAGTAACTTTAATTTATTTTTAATTTTTTTTAATAATATTCCCTACCTTTAGTTTTAATAAGCTGAAACCTTCATATGGCGGCCCTTCCAATAAATCACCATTGCCGATTTAACGGAAATATTTTTATTCAAACGACAAAAAATCACTCACTATTTGGCCAAATATTTAAATTAAAACAATCAATTCCCCTTGGCCATACCATCAATAAGCGATTAATTTGACGTTATCGAAAGGCCCGGCTTATTCAGAATTCAGGTTGATTAGTTAATCAGTTAGCCACACAGCGTCATAAATTAACTGACAGCTTGATTATTTTTATGAAGTTTTTAAAGTTGGCATAATGAATGCTAATACTTTAGCAATTACATAAAACCATTTATTTGAATTGTGTAAATAAAAAAGGTCGGGGCATGTACCTCGTCCAACTTGCTCACGTTAGGAATCGAGTAAATATAGTTTCTGTCGACTGGCGGGATTAGAGATGAATACTGGCCTCTCAACCAAATTTCTACACTCTCAGTCTTGTTAGTCGACGTTTTAATTAAAACAGGGGAATTGAGATAGACCTTGTTTGATAAGACTGCGATTGTTATTGCAGCTTACATAAAAAAGGCCGGGGGCTCTAAAAGAACACCCCGACCAACTTGCTCACGTTAGGAGTTGGAGCAAAGACAGTTTCTGTCGACTGGCGGGATTAGAGATGAATACTGGCCTCTCAACCAAATTCTACACTCTCAGTCCTGTTAGTCGACGTTTTAAATATTTTCTATTTTCTATTTTCTATTTTCTATTTTCTATTTTCTATTTTCTATTTTCTATTTTCTATTTTCTATTTTCTATTTTCTTCAGTATTTTATCCTAAAAAAGGCCGAGGCAAACGCCCCGACCAACTTGCTCACGTTAGGAGTTGGAGCAAACTGGTGTTTCATAAAGCCTAGGCTAGATGAAAAATAGTGCCCTCCTCTGGCATATAGTAACAAGCTTCCTTTATGTTACTCAGGTCGGCCTCTCATTTCCTACCCTCTAGTTTTTCTTACTAGCTTTTTATTACTAGGTTTCTATTACTCACTGTTATCCTAATAAAGATAAAGCTGCTTGTGGCCTTTGATTAGCTTGCGACAATACTGTTGTACTGGCCTGCTGAATTATCTGCCAACGGGTCAATTCTGCCGTTTCTACGGCAAAGTCGGTATCACGTATGCGACTTCTTGCCGCTGAGACGTTTTCAGATATATTCGACAAGTTACGAATAGTCGATTGAAACCTATTCTGCAATGCCCCCAAATCAGCCCGCTTAGCATCAATGATCGATATAGCTTCCGATATCACCCCCATTGCGGCTGACGCGCCACGTTCTGTGGCGATTGAAACATCCGCCACTAGTAAACCTGACGCTCCGAATCCCCCAGCCCTCTCAACATTAACACTGATATGTTGCCCTGCATTAGCCCCAACCAAAAATTTAGAAGAGTACAAGCCGTCTAACACATTGACTCCACCAAATTGCGACGTTGATGCAATTCGACTGATTTCATTTTTAAGGGCTGTTACTTCTTTCTGTAGTGCAACCCGATCAGAAGAGCTGTTAATACCATTCTGTGCTTGCACAGCTAAAACTCTTATTCTTTGTAGCGCTGTGGTGGTTTCCCCCAACGCCCCTTCAATTGTTTGTGACAGTGAAATAGCATCATTCGCATTTCGAACTGCTTGGTTAAGCCCCAAAATTTGAGTGGTTAACCTATTAGAAATTTGTAGCCCAGCTGCATCATCCTTAGCACCATTGATCCTAAAACCTGATGACAAGCGTTCGAATGCTGTACTTAAATTTCCACCTGAATTATTTAAGTGTCGTGACGCATTAAGTGACGACACATTTGTATTTACGAATAAACCCATTTTTCATCTCCTAACCAAATGCTGACTTATTTTTATATTTTTGACGTCAGCATTTATTGGTATTGCTAATATTAATAATTGGCACACTACGTGCTTTAAGTTATTTGTTAGCTGGTACCCTGGTTAACAATTTTATTGAGTGTTTGACGCACGCAATAAAAGTAAAAGTGAGAGCGTAAGCTCAAGCTGACAAACAGAATTGATGGCCTAAACCTCAATACCTCACTACCTCCTGGCGTCTTTTCTGTTTGTTAGCGATTTATCAAAAAGCCTAAGCTAATCTTGATAAATTAAAATCACGCAATTCAACTATGCTCATAAATCCACTGAAAGTTTGCTCATGAAGCTTAATCAATAACCATTTTTATTCAGTTGCCCTCAGCCTTCACAACTTACAATTAAAATGATGACTTCATGTCTAATTCTTGTCCATAAAATCTAATATTTTATGGTTAGCATCAGTCTTTCATGTATACTCTGAAGCTTACAATTCATATTACTTACCTTCGCACTATCAACTCTTTTCTAGCCACTCATCAGTTTCTACTGACTATTATTGTAATAGAGATAGAGCGGCTTGAGGTCTTTGGTTTGCTTGACTCAAAACTGTAGTACTGGCTTGTTGAACTATCTGCCAACGGGTTAACTCTGCCGTTTCTACGGCAAAATCAGTATCACGTATACGACTTCTTGCCGCTGCCACATTTTCTGAAATACTACTAAGATTTCGAATAGTAGATTGGAATCGATTCTGTAGTGCACCGAGATCAGCACGTTTAGCATCAATAATCGAAATAGCATCAGACACTGAGGTCATAGCCGCAGATGCGCCTTCAACATTGGCAATTGTGACATTACCAATACCTAATCCTGAGGCACCAAAACCGCCTAACCTTTCGACATTAACACTAATAGTTTGTCCGGCATTGGCCCCCACTAAAAAGGCTGATGAATAAATACCATCCAGGATATTTACTCCACCAAACTGAGATGTGGATGCTATTCGGCTAATTTCATTTTTAAGAGCTGTGACTTCTTTTTGCAGTGCTAATCTATCAGCTGAGCCATTAATACCGTTTTGCGCTTGTACCGCCAAAACACGTATTCTTTGCAGAGCTGTAGTAGTTTCAGCCAAGGCGCCTTCAATTGTCTGAGACAATGAAATTGCATCATTAGCGTTTCTTACTGCTTGATTAAGGCCTAAAACCTGAGTGGTAAGGCGGTTAGATATCTGCAGTCCTGCAGCATCATCTTTGGCACTATTAATTCTAAAGCCAGATGACAACCGCTCAAATGCAGTACTTAAATTGATGCCTGAGTTCGCTAAATGACGGGTAGCATTCAACGACGAGACATTCGTATTAACGAATAAGCCCATTTTCTTTCTCCTAACGATTTGGTAAATATATCCGCTGGGCTATTTTTATTATTAGTTGCCTCTGCGGTAACAGGATCTTGCTTTTATTATTATGCGATCTCTGTTTAGTCGTTCGCTTGTTATTTTTATGAGTTGCGTAACGTCTATGTACATTTATCGTGCGGACAGCAGAAATTCTTTAGTGATAAATATCACTAATTTTTAAAGTCTTTGATAATCAATTAGTTAAGAAAAAATAAAACCGGAAATTAATCCGGTTTTGGGCTCTTTTGAAAGAGAGTGTGAGCGAAATACTCACCTGCTCAATACATTAATTGGATTCACTACCTCCTAGCCTACATGCCTAAAGCAAGTGAATATCTCGAAACCTGGGGTAACGAGAAGCGAATATTCAAAAAATATTCGCTAGAGATTCATTAACCCAATAAAGATAGAGCCGCTTGTGGACGTTGATTCGCTTGACTTAGTACAGTCAAACTTGCTTGCTGAATAATCTGGTTACGAGTTAATTCAGCTGTTTCTGATGCAAAGTCAGTATCTCTGATACGTGAACGTGCGCCAGATACGTTTTCTGAAATATTAGTTAAGTTACGAATAGTAGATTGGAATCTATTCTGTAAAGCACCTAAATCAGCTCGTACACCACCCACTGTTGATATAGCGGCGGTAACTGCTGTCAACGCTGCAGATGCATCCGCAACAGTAGCTACTGATGTTTCTGCAACGCCTAGCCCCTTGGCTCCATAGCCATCAGTTCTAGATAGGTTAACACTAATATTTTGACCACCATTAGCACCCACTAAGAATTTAGAAGAAAAATCACCTTGTAGAATATCTAAGTCACCAAATTGTGAATCAGTTGCTATTCGGCTTATTTCATTTTTAAGGGCTGTCACTTCTTTCTGCAAGGCCGCACGGTCTGCAGAAGAGTTGATACCATTTTGTGATTGTACAGCTAGTGTACGTATACGTTGTAACGAATTAGTTACCTCGCCTAACGCACCTTCAGCAGTTTGCGTTAACGAAATAGCATCGTTTGCATTACGAGCGGCTTGGTTTAAGCCTTGTACTTGAGTAGTTAATCTGTCAGTGATCTGCAAACCAGCAGCATCATCAGCCGCACGGTTAATACGGAAACCTGAAGACAAACGTTCAAAAGAAGTATTTAATGATTGTGCCGAATCGAACAACTGACGCTGCGCGTTCAACGATGATACATTGGTGTTTACGTATAAACCCATGGTTTTTCTCCTACACTCTCAGTCCAGGCGATGCTGGCGACCGAAAACAATTCGGTTGGTTAAATAACACTAATAGAGTAATAATTTTGATATTTTAAAATTATTACTACTGGCTCTCTCAGAAATTTTATCGACCTATTTAAAAATCCCTTTAACAATATTTGCCTTTATTTATTCAAAGCGGCAGCTTTTTGCCACCTTTGCATATATTATTCACTTGAGTTTCAATAAGTTATCAAACTAAAAAAAGATCAAAAAATGTGCATTAATTGGTTAAAAAAAGTAGCAAACAAAGCAAATCACAATGCTTTTACAGATTTATGTGAGTACCAACAGCTATTATTTTGTTGTTTTAGGGAAGCAAAAGATCATATTAGTCGAGATGGCAGCATTCGAATTATTGCTTTGAACTTTTCTGGTGAGACACTCTTTGATACTAAAATAACTTTAGCCAATACTGATCTTAGGGATCCAAAACTCAGTGTGACTGCACAAGGCCAATTATTACTCACGGTTTATGCAAGGCTGACAAATAAGAATAATCAGACCGTTTCTACCCGTAATCTATGTTGGCTGTCGCAAAGTGGAAAGAGTTGGACTTCAAGCACAGAATTTGCTGATAAAGGTTGGTGGTTATGGCGCTTAACCTGGCATAAAGATATTGCTTATGGCTTGGCTTACAATCGTAAAGCCAATGCCCTTCATTTTTATAAAGGCGATCCAAGAAGAAGTTTTCACCTACACCAAGCGAATGTTTTGAGTTTAACCAAACACAATAAGGGTTACCCCAACGAAAGCGCGATTATTTTTCAAAACAATATAGCCTACGCATTAGTCAGGCGAGATGCAGACACTTACTCAGCCCAACTAGGCTATAGCCATTACCCTTACAAACAATGGAAATGGATCGATCTTAAAGCCTATATTGGCGGCCCCGTCATGTTGCAGATTAAAGATGATCTAGCCTTAGTAGCAGGAAGAATTGCACAAGGCCGAAAATTGGTGACTGGAATATTGTCGTTAGAATTAACAAGTGGCAAGCTAAAATTACTCACGACCCTGCCCTCTGCCGGCGACAACAGCTACCCAGGATTAGTGATAAAAGATGAACTGCTGTACGTAAGCTACTATTCATCTCATGAAAGTCGAGAAACCAATGTGTATCTAGCAGAAATCAACCTTCAAACTTTATTAAAGGCAGACTGAAGAGAAGCAGATTGCAGCAGAGTGGAGCAGACTTAGCAGCGTAAAGCAGTGAAAAAACAAATGAAGTAGCGAGTTATACTAGATTCGAGATACGAGACAAAGGCAAAAGCTTGTCACAGAGAAAAGCGCATAAATGTTAAAATCTAAAGAAAAAAGCAATTCATCACAGAAGCTGCGCTGCACAAAGGTAAAGATAAAAGCAGGCTAAACTAATAAGTGAAGCGAAAGTTGCCTGTTATTTTGTGTCCGTTTTAATTGCCTTGTTAAGTTTTGGGGCTTATACTAAGACCTAATTAACGACTACTTAAAAGTACTAACAATAGTATGACAACTCGAATATTGACTGAAACTGCAGCAAGTATTAGCGAACTTAAAGCAAACCCAATGAAGGTCGCGTTAAGTGCTCATGGTGAAGCAATTGCCGTGTTAAATAGAAATGAACCTGCATTTTATTGTATACCTGCCGAAACCTATGAACTCATGATGGATCATATTGAAGATCTAGAATTATTAGCAATTGTTGAACAAAGAAAAAATGAGGCTAACGTTAAGGTTAGCTTAAATGACTTATGAGTTAGCGTTTAAAAAGTCGGCCCTTAAGGAATGGAAAAAACTGGGTGCAACCATTCAGTCGCAATTTAAGAAAAAACTAGCAGAAGTGTTGAGCAATCCTCGTATTGAAAGTGCAAAACTTTCGGGTGGTAACGAATTATACAAGATCAAACTCAGACAAGCCGGTTATCGACTAGTCTACCAGGTCAATGATGAAGTGGTGACTGTCACTGTCATCTCTGTAGGCAAACGTAATAAAGGTGATGTATATAAACTTGCCATGAAACGAATAGATTAGTGAAGATTCGAGCAAAAACAAAAGAAATTGAACCACAGAGCAGAGAGTTCACGGAGGTTTAATGTTATATCACAGCTTAAAAAGTTGTCTTCCCAGCAGTCTTTTTAGCCGGGATCCGGTGACTTAAAGCTATTGTAAGTCGTGGCTTTAGCCCATCAAATATTAAACAAAAGACGCCATAAATGGACGACCTACAAAAGAAGAGAAGCAGATTAAATCAGCTAGAAAGCAGCGAGCCACGAGATTCGAGAAAAAGCCAAAGACGAAGATCTTGCTTTATGCGTATTTTTTCTTCGCTTTAAAAAAACAAGGTAACGGCAAAATTGACACCATTGTTAGTGCAATAGCAAAACCAATATAATTAATAACTTGCATATAAAGTAGCAGAGAAACCACAGAAATTAGCACACCAGTTATTGTTATGCTGTGCCCAACGAATTTAGCAAAACCTTCGGGATTTGATAATGTCGATTGATCAACACCATTTATCCAATGATTTTTGTTATTGACAGCAATTTGATAGCCAACAAAAATTAAAGGTAAAGCTCCTGTGATTGTGGTTAACAGTGCAAGCAGTAATAATTCATTCATACACACCCCGTGAGTAGCTAACAAAAGTAACAAACCAAAAAGCCAGTGTTTAGATACACGCTTTTACCATATTTAGATTTCACATATTTTAAGCATAGAGCGTAAGTTATTACAACAGATAGAGTTTTTCGGCTTTAAATTTTACTTAACCATGGATTTCGGCTAAAAAGCGCTCCGGAATGACTGACTGTTTGGGACAGCGGAAGATAGAAAAACGCAGGACGCAGTTATCGAGATGACGGTGAGCGTAGCGAATAAAATGCGCGCAGCACTTAAGTGGAGAAGCCGATGCTTTTGACTTTGTCGCGACTCAAAGCTCGCTATTTTTTATTACAAACTCAAATGGATAATTGGCAAGGATAGCCAATTAAGTGGTGCTTTGTCGGGAACAAATCAGCACGGCCTTTTGAGTTTATAAAAAATAGGGTAAGAGCTTTGTTGGAGACCGGCTTCTTTTGCTTACTTTTCTTAGCTGTTGACTAAATTTAATGGATAAATTTAGAACGCACTTTAGTGCGGCCCGAAGGGTGAAATATAGGGAAGTATTTCATAACATAAGTCAGTCAGGCCTCATGGATGAGGCTTGAAAAACGTCATGCGACCGCCAAGGATGGCGGAAGGTAGAATAACGCAGGACGCAGTTATCGAGATGACGATAAGCGAAGCGCATGCATTGTGAACGAAGTGAATGCTATAGCGCTCTAGTGTGCGCAGCACATCAATAAGCGCAGCACATAAGTGGCGCAGCCATGCTTTTCAAAAAAACAAATTCGTTTTATCTAAATATAATCGAACAGTGACGTGCCGGTTACTTTACTAAATGTAGCTTGCGCTGCTTGTAACGCTGCTTCTTGGCGGCTCAATTCAGATACAGCTTCAGCGTAGTCAACTTCTTCAATGTTTGAACGTGCAGTTTTATGAGTAATTTCTAAATCTAAATTCGAGGCATATACCGCATCTGTGATATTACCTCTACCACCAATTTCGGAAATTCCGTTGCCAATCTTAGTCAAAGCATTATCAGTACCGTATAAAACATCACTTAATGCTTCTTGAAAATCTCCGTCAGAGATAGTGTCGCTATTCAGAGCATTGATAAAGTTATTCAGCGTTTCTGCAATATTTTGTTTTTGCGGTGGCTCTAGTTGAAAATCTACAGTATTGCCTGGTGCACCTTCAATATTAAGTTCTAGCCCTTTAAAAAATAATGGCGTACCGCTACTAAAATCCACTGTATCTAGCACCGCACCTGTTCCCACATTACTAATTTCAGCCTGTGTGGCAGATAAAATGGTGACTCGAAATTGATTATTAACAGGGGTTAGAGCATCATAATTGCTTTGATGAAATTGATCAAAAGTACTCTGCTGTTTGATATCCAATTGAGCTGATGTGACCCCAACAGAGCCGGATATTGTAGATTTAAAGCGAGCATATACATCTTCGAATACGTCTTTGCCAGAACTATTCATTTGGACTTGAACCGTACTTGAGATTTGAATCTTGTTAGCCCCTGAATCTCCTTGAAAAGTATACTTGTTATCGCTCGAGCTAGGATTATAAGAAAATGCAGGATCTGATGATTTAAAGCCAGCAAAAATATATTCGCCTGCAGGGTTTTGACTATTCATTAAATCAAAAATTTGGTCTCTGATCTGAGTAATTTCTATACCAATCGCTTTTCGATCTTCTGTACCCACAATTCCATTACCAGATTGAACCATAAGCACTCTAGCTCTATCGGTTGCGGTTCTGATAGCTTTTAGTACAGTCTCTTCTTGCTCTAGACTATTGCTTAACAAGTTACTATTTTTTTTGTACTGAGCTATAAGGTCAATTTCTTCTGTTAAACGGATAACTTGAGATGCACCCACAGGATCATCTGATGGACGCAACAGTTTTTTACCAGAAGACAATTGCTGCTGAATGTCGGATAAATCTCCTTGATTCTCCAATACAGCTTGAATACTTCGATCGTAAAGTTGTCCTGTAGAAATACGCATAATTTAACCCGTAATAAACCTTATTAAACAATATTCAATATTGTATTAAACAAATCTTGTGCCGTTCCAATTAGTTTAGCGGCAGCGGAATAAGATTGTTGAAATCTAACCAAGTTAGCGGCCTCTTCATCTAAACTCACCCCAGAAACGGAATCAAACCAATCTTTAGATTGTGACTTTAAGGCTGCAGCCGCTTGCATTGCGATATCGGCACTGGAAGTTTTTTGGCCAATATCGCTGACGGTATTAGCATAAGCTTCATGAAAACTAACAGGCTGCCCTGAACCACTATTATTTAGCTGCATAATATTTTGATTCTGCAGATCAGCTAATACTAAGCCATTTCTATTATCATTCAGGCCATCGATATTATATTCAATAGTAAAACTGTCTCCAGCTTTAGGAACCCCTTGAATAGATAGATCATAACCGGGATAATTATCTAAAGCGCTAAAAGCCGCGGGCCAGGTAGGTCCAGTACCAGAAATTTCAGCCTGAGCTAACATATTATTAAAATCAGTGGTTCCGGTTACTTCTGTAATAACATTGCCGCTGCTATCTCGCACTTCATAAGCATTTTCTGCAGTAAAGAATATTTCTGCGGGTGCACCAACACCACCCGCTCCAGTTGGTGAAGAGCCGGGGCCATGGATCCCTCCAGCATCATTAAACCCAGACACTCGACTATCTGCAAAGGTGTTATCAATAAAGGTATTAGTCACTTTACTTGAAATAATTTCTGCATCACCTAAATTTTTGATACTAGGTTCAACATGGATAGGAGAAGCTAAAGCCAGATCTTCAGGACGGGTCATGGACACTTCTATTCTGTCTGCCGTATTTTTTGTGGGTTGTAACAAATACTTATCACCAGCAGTGTAAGCCGCCCCAGCAGAGAATTCTAATTCGATACCACCAATTACTGAGGTAAATGTTCCACCTTGAGCTTCAATTGCTGGATAAGTTTGAGTAATAGGCGTGCCATTAATATCAAGCACAGACGAACCGTCAGCATTCAAAGCCGCCACAGTGACATTCAGGGTTGCCGGCGCACCAGCGGCTACACTATTAATTGTCACTTCGTAATCAGCACTGGTAATTTTTCCAGCTTCACCTTGGGTAATGCGGCCAGTGACAGTACCATTTACCCCCACATTATCAGGATGTTCTAAACCAATAATATCGGGCAGTTTAAATATGTCTCCGCCAAGTTGACCATCATAATCCATACCCAATCGGTTTTGATTATTTAACGACTCGGTAACGGCCATCGCGACTTGACCTAACTCTCTGCGACTAGTTTCTAAAACTTCATCTCTGTAACGAAATAATCCACCTATCGCACCACCTAAATTGGTTTCTCTTAGGTTTAACGTTGTAGGTTTACCATTACTGGTTAACTGCAAAGATTTGTAATTAAGGTCTGCGTCGTTATTCACTTGAAACAAGTTCATTGAGCCATCTTGTAAAACCAAAGATTCACCCGAACTAAGATTAACTAACAAGCCTCCCGTATCTTTAGGATCATTTCGCACTTCTATAGACAACAAACTAGATAATTCAAGAATGGCGCTATCACGTTGGTTTTTTAAGGTACCAGGTTCATCAAATATATTACTAGATTGGTTAACACGAACAGCTTCATTCAATTCAGCAATAGATTTAATTAAGCTATTAACCTTATTGATATTGGCCGTCACTTCAATATTTAGTTCTCTTTCTTTTTCTGTTAAAAAACCTGAAATTGTGCCTATTTGGCCGATCAGTGATTCTGCTTCTCCTAATACTAATTGGCGAGCTGCAATACTAGTAGGGTCATCACTTGCCGTTTGCATGGAGGCAAAAAAACTACTCATACTTTTAGAGATACTATTTGCTTCGCTGGCAAATACATTATCTAAAATGGTAGTTTTATTATAAAAATTTTCGTGTTCACTTAATTGGGTGGTGTCTCTTCTAAGCTGATTTTGTGCAAAAACATTGATAACCCGTTCAGTCGTGCCCTGCCCTACCCCCCCCGTGACTTGGCTTTCGAAAGAGGTACGTTCTCGTACATAACCTTCTGTATTCACATTCGCGATATTATGGCCTGTGGTTCTAAGCAACTCATTACTGGCATTCACACCACTAGTGGCAATAGACATCAAACTCGCGTTTCGAGTAGTACCTGTATTATCTGCAATCATGGCTAGTCTCCCAATAGACAATCAACTGGACTATTTTCATGGCAATAAACTCTGCAAACGTTCACCTTCAAGTACTGATATGACTTTCTTGGCATAATCAGGATCTGTGGCATAGCCGGCTTTTTGCAATTCAGAAAAATATTCTTGAGGATCTTTATTATTTTTCAAAGCTTGTTGATAACGTGGGTTCTGCTGCACAAAACTTACATAATCATTCATTGAATCAGCAAAATTTTCATACACTCTAAATGGCGCCTTTTGTGTTTTAGCTATGCCCTTGTCCACTTCTAGAGTATCAACAATTGCTCTGTCACCTTGCCAACGTTTATCAGCTTTAATACCGAATAAATTGTGTGAGTTTTTACCGTCAGTGGTATGGATCATATATTGTCCCCAACCAGTTTCTACTGCGGCTTGAGCTAAGATAGCTTTAGGATCGACACCTAATTTTTCAGCAGCTTGCTGAGCTGCAGGATATAATTGTTCAACAAAAGCTTGAGCATCAGTAAAGGCCGCAGATTTAAAAGATGAAAATGTTTGGATTTCTTTTTCTGACAACACATTTTCTTGAGCTGATTGAGTACTTTTAATAGCTTGTCGATTTATACTCGACAAATTTCCATCGTTACGGATCACACCAGCTGGCATGTATCCATCGCCTAACTGACCTAGTTGTCGAACGATAATATCGGCTAAGCCAATACTGCCATTGTGAGACAAATCATCAGCAAGCTGTTTATCATGCATGTCACGATAAAACTTTACTTGATCAGAGTTAAATGGACTGTCCTTATCTTCCATTACATCTTGTGCTTTACGCATAGACTTCAGCATCATTTGCACAAAGATACCTTCAAACTGCTTAGCTGCTTCTTCTAATGCTCCTTTATCACCGCTTTGAGCTGCTTGACGAAGGATATCTAATCCTTTGATGTCATTGGCATTTCTAGATAACTCTAGTTGGCTTTGGTTGCTAATTGAATTTTCCATAGGGATCCTAGATAACGACTAGTTCGCCTTGCAAAGCACCCGCTTCACGTAAGGCTTCTAAAATGGCCATTAAATCTCCTGGAGCAGCACCTACCTCGTTTACCGCACGAACTAGTTCATCGAGTGTGACACCTGGGTCAAACTTGAAAATACGAGTATCATCTAGATTCACATCCACTATGGATTGGGTAGTCACCACTGTTTCACCTTCTGCTAATGCATTGGGTTGAGTGACGGTTTGATTTTCTGCAATCGTCACAGTTAACCCACCATGAGTAATAGCTGCAGGTAATAATCTGACATCTTGGCCAATCACGATCGTGCCAGAACGGCTGTTGATTACCACTCGAGCAGCAGCTCTTGCTGGGGTAAATTCAAAATTTTCTAATGTGGCTAAAAATCCTACTCTTTGCCCTACTTCTCTGGGTGCTGTTACTCGCACTGAAGCTGCATCGATAGGTGTAGCTATCACATATCCTTTAGCTGGATCGGCGCCCAAACGACGATTGATAGTGTCAGCCAATATTTGAGCTGTAGAAAAATCAGGGTTATTCAAGTTAAGGGTTAAATAGTCTTCTTGCATAAATCCACTCGGCACTGAACGCTCTACAAGAGCGCCATTAGCAATACGACCCACTGTAGGCGTATTCACCACAATTTTAGAGCCATCTCCCCCTTCGGCACCAAAACCACTCACCACTAAGCTCCCTTGAGCTATGGCATAAACTTTACCGTCTAAGCCTTTCAGAAAGGTCTGGATCAAAGTACCACCTTGTAAACTGGCAGCCTCGCCAACCGAAGACACTGTGACATCGATTGTCTGACCTGGTTTAATAAAAGGAGGTAATTCTGCATGTACAGCTACAGCAGCCACATTTTTAATCTTTGGTTTGAGACCACTATCTAAACTAATGCCAAAATTTGATAACATAGTGCGGAAACTTTGTTCCGTAAACGGACTTTGTTCGCCGGTACCCGGCAAACCGACCACTAGACCATATCCCACTAATTGGTTACTTCTCACACCTTGTACTCTAGCTAAATCTTTAATTCTTTGTGCTGAAGAGAATGGACTAAGCAATAAACTAGTTAACACCATTAAACTGATTGTAAATTTCATCATAATCTCCTAGCTACAAAGGCCAGTATTCAGAGGAAAAAAAGCTGCTTAACCAACCTTCTTTTTGAGCGGATGCAAATTCACCTGTACCACTATATTGAATGCGTGCATTAGCAATCTTGGTCGAGGTGATTTCATTAGTAGGGCTAACATCTGCAGGGCGAACCACTCCAGTTAAACGAATGTATTCATCACCGTTATTTAGGGTTAACCATTTTTCACCACGGACTAATAAATTCTGATTGGGTAACACTTTAACCACAGTGACCGAAATACTACCGAACAAATTATTACTTTGATTCGCTGACGAGTCGCCAGTGAAGTCTTTGGACGAATCAATCCCCAGCTGGATCGACTGATTACCAATATTTAACGCATTACCACCTAAACCAAGAATAGGACTTAAATCCATTCCTGTTTCTCTTGAGTTACTGGAACCAGCTGATTTTGTAGCCTGAGTACTTTCTCGTAAGGTAACTGAAATAATATCGCCTACTCGTCTGGCTTTCACATCAGAATAGAGGCTATTCGCCATGTCAGCTTGAAATATAGAACCATCATCAACAATCTTTTGTTCTGGCTCTTCAGACAATATAGGTGCGTAAAATGGATCATTAGGCAAAGGGGTTTTAGAACCTGTAGACTGACAAGCAGTCAACAAACATAAGCCTAGACCCAAAACATACATTTTTAGCAACATTGACAGACTCATCACAATCACTCTCTCACTATAGTTGTTGGATAACCTGGCCTAACATAGAATCCACTGCCGAAATAACTTTCGAGTTCATCTCATACAAACGTTGGCTTTCGATAAGGTTGACTAGCTCCTCGGTTACATTCACATTGGACGTTTCTAGAGCCCCTTGCACAACTGAACCTAAACCTTGTAAACCTGGCACCCCTTGAATGGGCGCTCCACTTACTGCAGATTCAACATACAGATTTTGCCCGATAGGTTGTAAACCCGTGGCATTGATAAAATCAGATATAGTGATTTGTCCTAACACTTGCGGTTCAGCTTCACCGTTTATAGTCACAGATACTTCACCGTCTTGGGATACAGTTATTTGTTGTGCATCTTCAGGTACTGTGATCTCTGGCTGCAATAAGAATCCAGCTCCAGGAGTCACAACTTGGCCTTGATCATTTAAAGTGAATTGACCATTACGGGTATAAGCAATGGTGCCGTCTGGCTGTAATACTTCAAAAAATCCTCGACCATTTACCAACATGTCCAAAGAATTTTCTGTGGTTAACATATTGCCTTGAGTATGAGATTTTTGGGTGGCAACCACTTTACTACCTGCTCCCACCATTAAACCTGAAGGCAACTCAGTATCAGCAGAGGAGCGACCACCAGGCTGATTAATATTTTGGTACAGCAAGTCTTCAAAAATCGCTCGGTCTTTCTTAAAGCCAACAGTACTAGCATTCGCTAAGTTATTCGAAATCACTGCGACATCTGTTTGTGCAGCATCTAAACCTGTTTTACTTATCCACAATGCTGGATGCATGGGTGCCTCCTAAAATTCTGTTTTTTACATTAATCTAAATAATTCTGAGTAATTGGTTACCACGTTGATCCAATGTCTCAGCTTGTTTCATTAATTTAACTTGCATTTCATAATGTCGTTGCAGACCGATCATACTGACCATTTCATCTACTGGATTGACATTACTTCCTTCCAACATACCGCTATGTATATTGACTAAAGCATCAGCGTCTGCTTGTTCACCATCTTTTAATCGAAAGAGTCCGTCCTCCCCCCTTACCATGTTGCGGACGTCTGGATTAACTAGTTTTAATCTACCCACTTCTTCTAAGATGGTTTCAGGCGCACCTTGAGGCCGAACCGACAAAGTACCGTCTGTAGCGATATCAAGTTCTGAGAGAGGTATAGGTAAAAATATAGGACCCCCATCACCTACCATAGTGTTACCGTGAGAGTCTTTCAGCTCACCATTGGCACCAATTTGCATGCTGCCATTTCGACTATAGGCTTCATTGCCATTAGCATCTTGTACCGAAAACCAACCATCACCTTGAACAGCTAAATCAAGCTTTCGATCTGTTTTTATCATAGAGCCACCAGCATAATTATTGACTGGACTTTCAGTCATAGAAAAAACGCGGGTTGGTAATCCTTCTCCAAAAGCAGGCATGGCACGAGACTGTTCAAGCAAAGCTTTAAAACCAACAGTTTGAGTATTTGCTAAGTTATTCGCCCGCACAGAAGTACCAATTAAATCTTGTTTGGCACCACTAGCGGCAATGTAAAGCATTTTATCCATGACTGATTCTTGACATTTATGGGACTTAGTTAAATAAATGCAATTAAGGTGCCATGAACAGAAAGTTGCGAATATCGAGGGGCGAGATAAAAGCAGTAAAAAGGCGGTAGATCCTAGGAGATATTTAGGAGTAAAAGATTGAACAGTGACAAGACACTAGAATATCGAATCTGCGGTTACTTTTTTCGTTACTCGTATCTCGCGCTTGCCTTCAATGGTTTATTGCTAACGACATGCAGGAATCACGGACTTTGTGGTCGAGTGATACCTCCTATTTACTAGGATCTGCCTTTATATTTTCCCCGCGGCTCGTATCTCGTCATTCGCGGCTACCTTCAATGGATCCCTGCTAACAACATGCAGGAATCACGGACTTTGAGGTCGGTGATAATTTTACTCTTGAACTGATTTTTTTAACTATTTCCTATCCCCTATTTACTAGGATCTGCTGTTGGCTTTTCTCTGTGTAGCGAAGCCTCTGTGATCGGCTTTTGATTTTAATAATGTAATGGCTCTTCTCAGTGTAACTCTGTGACACGCTTTAGTTTTTCTGCTCAGTCTGCGCTATTCTGCAGTGTGTTTTTTGCTCCTGCTATCTCCTACCCACTATCCACTGCTTTTTCTGCATTTCAACCCATAAAAAAGGCTGCGAAATGCAGCCTTTTTTATGGGTTGAAAGTACCTCAATCAATGATTAACGTATATTCAATACTGTTTGATTTAATTGGTTATTGATTTCTAACGCTCGGGAGTTAGCTTGGAAGTTTCGTTGAGCGATAATCATATCAATTAATTCTGTAGTAAGATTGACATTCGCTTGTTCTAGGGCTGAAGAGTTAATATCGCCAAAGGTCCCAGTAGTAGCTTCACCAGCTAATGCTTCGCCAGATAAAATACTTTCTTGCCATTGGGTGCTGCTTTGTTGGTTTAGCCCTTGGTCATTAGCAAAACGTATTAACGCCACACGTATAATAGGCTCAGATGTACCATTCGAATACGTAGCCCGAACTAAACCATCAGCTCCAATTTCAATCCCCGTTAATCGACCTACAGCTAATCCATCTTGTTCTAATGACGTCACTTCAAAACTAGAAGCGTATTGAGTAGGCTCATTGGCTGTTGCATTAATGGAGTCTAAATTAAAGTTAGTGATGATAGTTTGAGAAGGATCAGAACCATTCGTCAAGATAGATGCTCCTAAAGCCTCAGAAACAACATCTCCAGTGGCAACACTGGTGCCATCAGCATTTTGTATAGATTCAAAATCACCTCCTGAACTAAAGGTCATTCTATAAGCGGCAATTCCATTAGCTGCACCTAATGAGGTTTCGCCAACAACATTATCACCGGTCGTTGGGATAGAACCGATGGTATCTCCCTCAGTATTAAGAGGTTGATCATCTACATATGTAATGCCTAACCATTCATTTCTTTGTGGCGTTGCAGAAGCAGCGTTTAAATCTTTTACGAAATAATAAGTCATCACATGACTATCACCCAAGGTATCAAATACAGTCACCGACGTAGCCGCGTTATATGTCAATGGGTCTTCTGGATCAAACAAGTCTGGGTCTTTAGCATCAGATCCTGCAGGCAAGTTCATTTTTATTTGAACTTCAGAAGTAGGAGTTGGTGAGCCAGAAGAGTCAGGAATTCGCACCGGTTCAGTGGTACTTAAAGCGACAGAAGATGAAGTACCATCAGAATTAACAGGAAAACCTAATAAATGGTCACCATTTGAATTGACCACAAAATTTTCTGAATTGAGCTTAAACTGTCCAGCACGAGTAAAAGAAAAATCACGAGAATCCAGTTCGGGAACAGTACCAAAAAATCCATTACCGGTAATCGCTAAGTCCAATGAGTTATTTGTAAATTGCAAACTACCTTGAGTAAACTGTTGAGCAACCTCTTGCGTAATAACGCCATCACCCACTTTAGTTTTTCCACTAGCCAAAAGAGACTGAGCATACACATCGCCGAACTCAGCACGAGATTCTTTAAAGCCCACAGTATTGACATTTGCAATGTTGTTTGCCGTTGTATCTAGGTCTTTTTGGGCTGCTGACACGCCACTTAACGCAATATTAAAAGACATACTTATTTCTCCTGTTAACCACCGATTTGAATAACATCGTCAAGTGTGACACTGACGTTACCATTCAAATTAAGAATAATACCTTGGCTACTTGCAGCCAAACTAACACTGTCTACATGTCGATTTACCGCTGTTGGGATCAACTGTGACTCGTCACCTATTTTACCTTGGGCTTTAATCACATAATTGCCGACCGGCATTTGATTGCCTTTATTATCTGTGCCATCCCAATTAAACTGAATATTGCCAGGAGCTTGCGTTCCGGCATTTATGGTTCTGACTATTTCGCCAGCTTCTGTTTCTATAGTGATGTTAAGCTCTTGTACGGTTTCATCGTTAATCACCACACCAGAGACACTTTGTCCATCACCACCGATATAACCAACATCACCTTGTAATAATACTTGCTGACCAATCAAACTAGAGGCTTGTAAGGCTTGGTTTGACGTCATAGAGGTAGCAAAATCAGAAAACTTAGAATTTAATTGTTCAATACCATCGGCCATAGTGAAACTAGTCATTTGCGCCACCATTTGATCATTATCAACAGGTTTAGTTGGATCTTGATTAGCCAATTGCTCAGTTAATAATGAAAAGAAATCTTCTTGTGACAAGGTTTGATTACTATCATCAGCCACAGGTGTGGTTTCTTCTTGCCAATACAAATTACTATTTAAACCGTTAATAGTGCTCACAATATTTCCTCTGACTGACGATGCCTAAGACCAAAGATCATTATTGACCTTGTCCAAGTCGTAATACATTTCTAAATATACGTTTAGTGGTATCTGCAACTTGTACATTCGTTTCATAAGCCTTAGAAGCAGACATCATATCTGCCATTTCTTCTACTATGTTGACGTTAGGCTTATAGATATAACCATTTTCGTCAGCCATCGGATGACCAGGGCTATACTCAATTTGTAGTGGTTTATTACTTTCCACTATACCTAAAACACTCACTCTTGAGCCTACACCTTGGCCCTGTGATGCTTTATCTAATTCAGCGGCAAACACTGGATGACGAGCTTTATATGTCTCACCATAACTGCTACTAACACTATTAGCGTTAGCGACATTACTGGCAGTGGTATTTAACCGCACACTTTGTGCGCTCATGCCAGTACTTGCAATGTCCATTACATTAAATAAACTCATAATTATTGACCTCCACTGAGTGCCTTTTTCATACCTTTAATCTTACCGTTCAGAAACTCCATACCCGCCTGATAGCGTAAACCGTTATCTAAGAAAGTATTTCGCTCTATTTGCACATCGACTGTATTGCCATCACCGGTATCTGGCTGGTGAGGAATTCGATATTGCAGCTCGCCAATACCTTTCATTGTGCCTTTAATATGGTTTTCGTTAGTACGTGTTAAGTTGTGATCTCGTGCGTATTGAGCACTTTTCATTACTTGTTGAAAATCAATATCACGAGCTTTGTAGCCTGGAGTATCGGCATTGGCTAGGTTCCCAGCAATTATTTCCATCCGATCAGTACGAACTTGTAATGCTTTGTGATGGAACCCCATCAATTTATCTAAACTAATTGCCATTTACTTCTCCTCGTTATGAAGAAAGTAAAAGCAAGGGTTGTGCCAATGAGTATTTTAGTGAGGGTATAAGTGAAGTTATCGAGGTTTCTTTTGGTAATACAGGCCTGAAGCACTGCGAACCAAAATAAAATCATTAGATAAATCTGAAATGGATTCAGATGCGCCTAAGAACAAAATGCCGTCTTCTTGCAGGCAAGCGGCAATTTTTTGCAGGATTAGTTTTTTCACATCCGCTGAAAAATAAATTAAAACATTTCGACAAAATACAATATCAAAGCGTCCTAACGAATTATAACTATCTAACAAATTTATTGATTTAAAATTAGTTAGCGACTTCAGTTCAGGCTTGACTGTCAAATTACCATTCGCCGTAGTGTCAAAATAGCGTTGCTGATTTTGTAGGGGTAAGCCCCTAGCTATCGTTAAAGGATTATATTCACCTTTTTTACAATGCTCGAGCATATCTTTGGAGATATCAGTGCCTACAATCTCAACACTAGGACGAAATGAAGTCCCTGTATTTTGTTTATAGTCTAACAATGTCATGGCAATGGAATATGCTTCCTGACCTGAAGAACAAGCAGCAGACCAAATTCTTAACTGTGTTCTATTATTAGCAAAATGCGGGAATATGGTATTTTCAAGTAACTTAAAAGGATAACTATCTCGGAACCATAAGGTTTCGTTTGTGGTCATGGCTTCAATAGCCAATTCTCTAGCCTTTTGATCACCTTTGATAATTAAATCAATATAATCACCAACACTAGCGACATTGGCAGTTTTTAATAAAGGAGCCAGCCGACTGCGAACTAAATATTGCTTATTTTCACCTAAAACGATGCCGCATGCTTGCTCTAAAAACCGACTGAAAGATTGATATTTATTAATATCTAATTGATCGACTACCACTACTTTCTCTTATAAACATTGATATACCACTTTAATATTAAAGGGATAATAATTTTGGTAAACAACTAAAACCAGCGAGCTATTTGTTACCGAACCATTTTTGCACTGAGGTAGCTAATTCATCAGGGTGAAATTTAGCAATAAAATCGTCAGCCCCCACTTTTTCAACCATTGCTTGATTAAACACCCCACTTAATGAAGTATGTAAAATCACGTGTAAATTTTTTAATTCTGGGGTATTTCTAATTTCGGCAGTTAACGTATAACCATCCATTTCAGGCATTTCGATATCAGAGACTAAGACCCCAACTCTATCAGTCACATCACCAGTATCTTTGGCAATTTCTTTGAGCCGATTAAGCGCTTCTAGACCATTTTTAGCCAGCTCAATATTTAATCCTAATGCAGACAGTGCTTTTTTCACCTGATTACGAGCAACTGCTGAATCATCAGCAATAAAGATAATTTTTTCTTCCTGGTTATCAACTAGTAAATTATCGGCAACATCATCACTTAAATCAGTTTTAACCGGCGATATTTCATTTAAGATTTTTTCAACATCTAAAATTTCAATCAGTTCATTTTCAATCTCAGTGACTGCGGTGAGATAACTCGCCCTACCACTACCTTTAGGAGGCGGCATAATAGATTGCCAATTAGTGTTGATAATACGTTCAACCGAGCCCACCAAAAATCCCTGCACTGAACTATTGTATTCGGCAATGATCACAAAAGCAGTTGAAAGATCTTCAATGCGGCGGCCACCAGTGGCTAAACTCATATCAATAACCGAAATAGTCTGACCGCGTATATGAGCGATACCACGAACTAAATGATTCAATTTAGGCATAGAGGTCAATGGCGGGCACTGTAAAACTTCACGCACCTTAAACACATTAATACCAAATCGTTGTTTTGAATTCAGTTTAAAGAGCAATAATTCAAGTCTATTTTCACCAACCAGTTGAGTACGTTGGTTGACAGAGTTAAGGATCCCAGACATGCAATACTCCAAAATAAAACTATTAATCAAAAAGCGGCGTAGCTTTTGCTTAATCTACTACGAATGACCACTAAAACGATGAAATAACTAATCTTTTTAATATTAGCTATCGATTGTAATCAACGAGTGACTATAAATTGACACTCATTCAATAATTAATCCATAGCATAGACAAGTTAACAACAAGTGAACATGAAAAAATCATATTATTATCCAGTCGTATTTGCATTTATCATAAACATTTTAATCATGACGAATGTTATAGCGGCCGAATCCGAAAATAATTTAGCTAAAGTCGCTTTAATTAACCAAGCTCAAAGTTACCTGTTGAGTAGACTACACAGCAACACAAATAACAAAATTACAGTGGAAGCTATGCCGATAGATGACCGTATACATATACCTATGTGTCCGTCTGGATTAACCTTCACAGTGAATGAAGATGGGTTAAATCAATCTAATATCAGTGTAAAGGCGCAATGTATTAAAAATGGTTGGTATATGTTTTTAGTTATTAAAGCCATTGAGATACAACCAGTAGTGGTTTTATCTAGTGCTATTAGCCCCGGTACTTTATTAACCGAAAATAATGTGCATGTAATTAATATGGATAAAAAACGTTTAAGAAGTACAACTTTTGCCGATATAAATGAAGTGATTGGCGCAAGAATGAAACGCAGGGCAATAGCAGGTAGACCTATAGAGCCATCTAACCTTTGTTATGTATGTAAAGGAGATAGTGTTACCATTTCTGCAAACACTTCTGCAATGCAAGTAAAAACCACTGGTATTGCATTAGAAGATGGTAATATGGGTGATACCATTAGTGTCAGAAACAGTCGCTCTAATAAAAGAATTAAAGCCGTAGTTGCCGATACTGGCCAAGTTGAAATAAATATTTAATCAATAATTAGTATATAAATCAAAGTCTGATTGATTTAATGCCGAAAATTGAAATTTTTGCTAAAGTATCGCAGGTAACGGTCGATAACTATATTGAGGATAAATAGGTAGTGGGTAATCAAAATGTCTATTAACAATATAAATAATAATGGTGGTGTGAAAACCCCTATTGATAATCAAAAGCTTAATCAACAACAGCAAGCTTTGAATAACAATAATACGCAACAAGCTAGTTCACAGCAATCGGCAGCATCAACTGCGCGTCAAGATTCTGTGTCTTTAACCTCATCTGCTCAGCAGTTGACTCAGGTTCAAAAGAAAGGCAATGAAGCGCCAGTTAATCAAGAAAAAGTAGATAAGCTTAAAAAAGCCATCCAAAATGGTGAATATAAAGTGAATGCTGAATCTGTTGCGAATAAAATTTTCGCATTGGAATCAGAAATATTTGGTACTAAAGCATAATGACAGCATAATAGAGGCTGTCATTAACTTTGGTAGCACTTATGTCTGAATTAAAAAAAGCAATAAAAGATCAACATAATTTTTTACTTGAACTACAACAAACCTTAGAAACTGAATTACATTTAATCAGTAGCAGGGATGCAGAGTCATTAATTAATCTACTAAAAATCAAAGAATCCTTACTCGAATCAATACAAAGCCAAGACAATGTTATATCTGAGCTCTATAAAAAGCTGAGTGAACAACAAAAAACTGAGCCTGAACTTATTGCTTTATTTGATGAAGCCAAAGACATGGTGTCTCAATGTCAGTTTCGTACACAAATAAATCAGACAGCAGTGGAACAGGGACAATTGCGTCTAGAACATCTAAGAAACTTACTTCTTGAATCTAGAGCCAAAGAATCTATGACCTACGATAAAAGCGGTCGTACACGAGGTGGTTCTAGTGGTGGTGGGATAAGCGCTTAATTGTACTAACTCGGATTCGAGCTTCCAGCAAAACTATAAAAACAGCGATTAAAAAAAATCTACTTTTTAGTAAAGTTCTGCTGTTATTTTTTCTCGTATCACGCGACTGCCTTAAATGGGTTCCTGCTAACCACATGCAGGAATGACAGACTTTAAGGTCAAGTAATAATCTTGCTTTTAATCCTAATTTTTAACTATTTACTAGGATCATCATTTTAACTATTTCTTACCTCCTATTTACCAGGTTCTGCCTTAATAATAATGAACTTTTTTTACTTTTTTCGGCTTGGCCGTTGATAAGTAAATATCATTCACTAATTTCAGATCTAATTCTAGTTCAGTGGCGTAAGTATCATCGCCAACAGGGTAGCTTTTCACGACACGAGCGCCTCTAATCACTCCTTGTACTGAACTGTCTAATTGAGTGTTTTCAATTACTAAGCTAGATAAAGACTGTTCGCCGTTAATTTTTTGTCCATAAACCTGCTCAGCTAATTCTCTATATGCATCCAGTTTAGATGCTTTCAAAGCCATCAACATTTTGCCTGCTGCATTTTTGCCATTTTGTGCAGAAATAGGCGCATAACCCACGGCAGAGAGAATAGGAAAAGAATCTGGTTCAACGGTTTCCCACTCAACATGCTTACTAAAAAGGCTAGTGCAGCCCGTTAGTAGTAAAAAAATACTGGCAAGCAGAGTTTGACTGCAAAACTTCGACATATAACTTGTTAATTTATTCACGATACCATTCCAATAGAGGACATTGGTCATTCTTCTGCAATAACTACACCAAATGTACATTATTTGCCACAAAGAATAGAAGAACATAAAGTTGGGTACGATTTGTGCTTTATAAGTAAATATAAAAGCAGATAGATAAACGTCATTATTTTGTCATCTGAACTCAAGCTGTTTAAAAGGCTCAAATATGAAATTGGTAAATTTAACAAAAATACTTCTTTGCAGCAGTTTACTCACAATCAGTTTACCTGCATTAAGTATTTGGTTTGAGGCCTCTGGGCAAGCCGTGATCCATAACGGCGACAAAACCATTGCCAAACAACAAGCTACACAAGAAGCGATTAAACAAGCATTACTCTTTGCCGGAGCCTCAGTAAAAAGTGTGCAACATATGGCAAATGGTTTGATATCCGAAGACAGGCTTGAAGTCACAACCTCTGGTGAGGTAGCCAGTGTCGAATTAATCAGCGAGGTATATCAGGGTGATGTTATCACTGTATCTGTGAGAGCTGATATTTTCCCACAAGAAACATTTTGTAGTGCATCAGATTACAAAAAGAATATTATCACCACTTGGTACAAAATAAATAAGCGGCAACAAGCTGCCGTCGGCAACATGTTCGACTTTGGCAAGGTATTAGCCAATAGGCTTCAGCAAGCATCACAAAAGTTTGCACAACACTCTAATATTAATGCAGTAGAAAATTACTATATACAACCCAATAGTCATCACAGTCCATCTCAAGCAATGACCTTGGCCAAAAAAACCGGCGCTCAATATGTATTATTGGGGGAAATTTTAGATTTTGGCATTGAAACAGAAAAAAGTTCAAAATTAACCTTTTGGAAAGAAAACAAAATAAGCCGCAACTTATCATTAGCCTTTTCTCTTTACGATGGCAACTCTGGTGAATTAATCTTCAAAGATCAAGTCAGTATCACAGCGCCTTGGAGGTTTAACCTGCACTCTATGGTTAATTCAGAAGGCCCGGCCCTATGGCAATCTGGATTTGGTAAAGCCACCCAAGAACTGATCCTAGAGATCAATAAAAATATAGATGACACTGTAAGCTGCTTACCTGCTTATGGCAGAGTGGTTGCTACTGGTAACGAACAATTGACCATTAATATAGGTAAACAAAATGGGGTGAAAGAAGGCGATGTATTAACCTTATTTCAAGTAAATTATGTTTATGATGACAATAACCAAACATTGAAACACTACCAATTACATCCCGAAAAGGTAAAAGTCACCAGTGTTTTCCATCAAAGTGCCATTGTAGTCTCACAAAATGGTGTACCTTTGGCTAATATTCAACCAAACGACTTTGTTGCAAGGCGATAGAGGTTCCAATCAATTGCAGCCTAAGCCATAATGCACCTGCATTAAATTCTGTCCCCGTAGTTTAATGGATAAAACGAGGCCCTCCTAAGGTGTTTACCTACTTTTCCCGTGAAAATAAAGTCAAATTTTGATCAATTTAATTTTAACTTATATACCATCTATTAATTCAAATCATTGATTTAATTAAATAAATCTACTTATTACTTTTTAATATACCATCTATTAAATATAGTAACAAAAAGCATAACAAAAATCAATAGATGCACTTTAACTACAGTTTAACTATACTTATAGTTATAGAAAATCAAATAGGGTTTATTATGAGTAATTTTGGTACTAGGTATAAGCTCAGCAATACACTTATAAAAAAGCTTACGGTCGATAATCTTAATGGCAAGCCTACTCGTGATTATTGGGACACGGAGTCTAGGACTCTTATTTTAAGGCTCTCTAAGCGTTATAAGACGTTTTATTGTAAGATTGATAAAGGTATGTCTTATTTAGGTCGTTTTACTCTTGATTCTGCTCCTGACAGTTTAACTCTTGAGCAGGCTCGCGAAAAGGCTAATATAAATGCGATAAGTTCTAAAGGTGCAAAGCATAATGGTTTCGTTAATTTATCCTTAGAGGGTTATCTTGATAATTTTTATGTGAAAGATCGTAAGTTGCTTGGTAGGGTTGTTGGTGACGACACTATTAATTTAATTAAGCGTGAATTTAAGGCACTTCTTTCTAAGCGTCTTAAGGATATTTGTAATGATGATATGATTATTTGGAGGGGGAGTAAGTCTGCCGTAAAGGATGCTACCAAGAGAAGATCTTATGTTGTTTTTAGGTCGCTTTTTAATACATTAGTTGAAAAAAAATATATTAAAGAAAACCCAATAGATAAAATGACTTTTAATATTGGTAATACTGAGAAGATAGCTTATCACAATTTAGATTATGACGCTGCTAGTAGCTATATAGATAGCCTTAATACTTCTGATGAAGGTAAGTTTGTTGTTTTATCAATTATGCTTACTGGCGCTCGTCCCATTGAGATAATTCGCTCTAATTGCACCCAGTATACTAAAGTTACAGATAATGAATATAAGGTCGAGTACATTAGTGCTTTTTCTAAAAATTCTACCTCTAGAACTGTTCATGTTAATAATAGTATTTATTCTAAGTATTTAGAGCGTTTACTTCTGTCTTATTCTCTGCACTCTAAAGGTTATTCTTCTCGTCTTATGAATAGTATTAAAGATAAATCAGGTAATCCAATCCATAGGGAGTTTACAACAAGTGTTTATCGCCCTACTTGGGACTTATTAAAGGCTAAGTTTGACCTTAATGGTAGGCTGTATGACTTAAGACACACCTTTGCATCTAGGGTGTTTAAGAATACTTCAAATATAGCTGGTGTCGCTTATCTGCTCGGTGACTCTATTTCTACTGCTACAAAATATTATGTTTCAATGGATAGTGAGGAGACAAGGAAGCTTACTTCTAATTTAAAATAGCTCTTACATTTTATCAAAATTATATTTTGTGGCCTCCCTGCCCCAGCCATTTTTTCAAACTATTTAAAATTTCAGCTCCCCCCTTAATTTCTTCATTCTTGCCTTATTATAGGTAAATGCCATCTTTGGAATTAAAAACAAAAAAAATAAAAAGCTTTTTAACGTCTTTTTTAACCACCAATTAAACTAACTATGGTATAATATATATTATTTAGCTATAAGTCGTTTTGTTATGGATAGTATTTTAGATCTTAGAAGAAGTATGAGTATTGATAAAGAGTCCGTTAATTCTATTGAAAAAGAGATAGTTGCTTTAAAGGCTATATTTGAACTCCCTTTAACTCGTTGTGAGCTGGAGGTTCTTAAGGGCATTAAGGATATGCCTTTTTATAGGGTTATGAGTTTAAGAAGGAATAATACATTTGAACTTAATTTAGTTTCTGAGGAGCTTTACGGCATCAAAGAAGATACAGTGTCTTCTGATGATTTTCACGAAGCCTTTCTCTCTAATAGCCCTTAATGGTGTCCCCTGCAAGAATCGAACTTGCATCTAAATCTTAGGAGGATTCTATTTTATCCATTAAACTAAGGGGACAGCGGGCTTTATTCTATCACTTCAACCTCTCTTGTTGTCCACTCTTTTTCGTCGTTCCTCTCTGGATTCCAAATATCTATCAATTTTGTTGTTTTCTTGCTCTCAACTTGGCTTTTAGCGCAAGCCGAAGGCTGCGCACTTGGACAATATATAATAAGTCCCCCACGCTTTGGGGACTCGCCAGCAATCTTTTGATCTGATATTTGGTATTTTACCGCTGCTGACCCCAATCCGTTAACTTCTAGCCCTACTGCTCTTTCTTTTATTTCCCCGTATTTGTTTTTATATTCTTCTTTTATTATATTCACGCTATTCTCTTCTTCCTTTATTAGATTGGTGAATTTCAAATAACTCTCATGTGCCTGTTCAGTTGCTTTTATCATTACTTCTGAGTCATTGTAGGATATTATTGCTTTGTCCATTTTGAGGTTCCACAGGTGCCATTTCCCCTGTATTTTAATAACGACTCCGCCTTTCGCTAATAAATGTACTTCTTTTTGGATTCCCTCCATTTTTAGTATATCTATTCCACTGACCATTTTTGCCTGCCTCCATTTACTTATTATTCCTTTAAAGCCAATCACACTAAAGGCTCTAGCACCTACACAAGACCTCCAAGCGTCTACCGATGCTATATCTTTTTTTAATTTACTGTCTAGCCCTGATCCGAAGCACTTCATTAGGTATTTACTCACATATGTTGCGGCGGTTGCTCTTGGTCTTATTTCATCACCGATTTGAACATCTACTTTTTGGTCAACTGTAATTGTTACGCTAGGGGTGCTTGCTTTATACTGACCGTCCATTAATTCACTTTCCAGCTTATCCATTTTTTTCAAATAACCAGTTACACGCACTCTGTCCTTTGTAAACTGATTTTTATAGTCAAATCCTTTAAATACATATTCCATTATCGCTCTTATATCTTTTTCATTTACGAATAAAAGTACATGTAGGTGTGGGCACCCATCCATATGGGGTTCAATTATTCTGAAGCCGTATGCATCCCCTTTACTTAATTCTATTCCACTTCTGTTAAAATGCTTTTTTGACTCATCCCATCGTTCATTTATAAAATGTACAGCTTCTTTGATCGTCGTTCCATCATAGCTATTCTTTCCTTTAGTTGGGTTCGGGTGCATTCTAGGAGGACATGTCATTGTTATAAACATCCACCTCTTCCCTTCTTGTTCAGACATTAACTCCATAGCTTTTATTTGCATGTAGTATTCATTGAATTTCTTCTTTACCTGCTCTTCGTATCCATCAAGTTTAAATTCGTTACCATTTTTTAAATCTACTATAATTTTACTTTTTAAGAATTTATCATTTGATTCAATTTGAGCTGCTCTTGTGTCTCTCATATCAGGTGTTGAATATTTGTAAACTTCCCTTGTCCACTTCATACCTTTATTTTTTTCTTTTTGCGATATTTTGCCCTTGTTTCTTAAGGTATTTAATCTCTTCATTCTTCTTCCAGTTACGCGAGTCAACCTCCTTAGTTTTAAGGCGTTCGCAACTTTCGTTATGGCTCTTTTTATATGCGCCTTATCTTTTATTCTTTCCATCCAATTTTCAGTCTTTAAAGTTGGCTCTAGAATATCTATCTCTTTCTTTATCCATTTTATAAATTCTTGTTCTTTTGCTTGCCCTGTCGTTACTTCTGAGACTTTTAACGCTATTTCTGTAGCTATTACTTTTGTTAAGTCCGATATAGCTTTATGACTGCAATTTTTTATCTCAAGGACTAGAGAGCACCAGTTACTCAACGTGTAAGAGGAGTTTAATTCATGAATTCCCTTTTTCTCACCATCATCGTCAATAAATTCGGGCGTTTTTTTAGCCTCGTTTGCTCTCGCTTGAGTTGCTTCCCATAGTTCGGCAACATTGTCTGACTTGACTTTAAGGTCGGCCTTTTTCTGACTATTGACAAAAACAAAATCCTGTGACATTATGAATTCCTTAGCTTTTCTTATATAATACTACTCGTGCAGGTTTTTTCTTAAAAACCAGACATAATCCTCTAAAAAAAACAAAAAACTCATTATCTGTCAATGACTTATAAATTATAAGCTATATCATCTAGATGACACATATCCGCACGCAAAAAAACAAATTTTATCTTATTGATTTTTAAAGAATTTTTTCACTTTGATATATTGTAAACCTGACACATAGCACCATAATGTTGACCCATATATCAAAATGATATATGATACTGTCTATACATACAGCTTTGTGTGTTTAATTTAATAAGGTGATTTACTATGAAACAGCAGGCTTTAGTTTTGGGAGTTACCCGCTCCAAAGGTACATCTAAAAAAACGGGGAATGACTACGATATCAGTAAAATTAATATCGCATCAGAAGGCAAGGCTTTCGGTAGTGAAGGTGAGGCATTCGGATTAGCCGGTCAAGAGCTAAATATTACTCCAGAATTATTTCAAAAAGCTAAAGGTTTAAAGTACCCATTAACCGCAAGCATTTCCTTTAATGTTGATTTAGGTAGTGGGCGACTTAGTGTTATTGACGTTGAAGCAGCTTAAATCCGCTTGTCTCACGTATCAAGAACTGTGAGGCGTTACATTTAAGTAACGCTCATCACAATATCGGGTGGTGAAAAAAGCATACGATTAAGATTAGAAGCTAAAATGTCAATTTAAAAGGAAGCTAACAAAAAATGCTATTCCAGCCATTTCTAGTTGTTATTGGTCTTTCAATTTGACTGATAAAACTTTGTAGTTCCAGCATTACTTCGTGAACTTCCTGTGCTGATAGAAATGCCATCATTGAAAGAATAAAAGATCTTATCTCCACAAAGTTGAATTGTTTCCCCTTATAATTTAACGCACCATTTTGAACACCGGACAATGAGTTTATATCCTCTGGTATTCTGCAAACAAAACTTACTTGCTTCTCTAACATTCCCACGGAATGTAGCGATTGGATACAATCATCCAGCCTTTTCGCGTCAATTTTTTTCACTGTCACTTCAAAAAGATTATATGGCGTATTTGATGATTCCAGCCAAATATCAGCGGGCTTCTTTGATGTAGTATTAGTACCAAATACACTTTCGTCTCCCCCTTCCACAACAACTGTTGAAGTCGAATATAATTTTTTCATCAATTTTGATACCACTAATTGAGGTATCGTGCCGCTTTCTGGGAATCTCAGTACAAATTCTAATAGTTTATTAGCAGAAACCTGATTGGCTAATTCTTGCTGATCGGGAACAATAATCTGAATCGATGCAATACTGTTGGCATACTCAACCAATTTAAAGAAAAAATAATTAATAAGATCTTCTTGCTCTTCATTTGATGCGGCTTCAATACAATGTAGGTAATCGACAGCCGCTTGTGCTGAGGCTTGTGGTCTTTTTCCTTTAGCCCAAGCGTCATCTAGAACATTAATGTTTTTTGCTACATTCAAAGGGTCTGACTTTCCACAAGGAATTCTATTTTCAAAAGCATAGAATATTCCTTGTTCAAATATAGAACGTGGATTACATGAATAAAAATCATTTAAGGGGTCATAGTTGGGGTTTAAATACTTACCTGTTATAGCTGTAGCAACAACCCCTCGAAAACCTTTAGCTGGTACAAATATCAAAGCTAATAAGATTGATTTTATATAGTCATAATTTGGTATATTTTGAAAATCAGATTCTGTGAAGTCTGATGCTAAATCTAACTTATCAATTACATATTGTTTTGCACGTTCATTTCGTTGAGCAACGTTCATTATTTTTCCAATTTAAAAAACTCAATAACAAGTTGCTTCAGCTTTAAATTTTCACTCATACGATAAACGGACAATAGTTCTCTAAATTCAAGTATATCGATCCGTCTTTCACTTGTTTCAATCTTAGATATTTCAGACTGTGTCATTTTTAGGGTGTTAGCGACTTCCGTCTGTGATAAACCCAAACGTTTTCTTTCTTGACACAGCTTTTCAATCAAGTTGCTGTATTGCTCATTATGTATTGTTTTACTTCTTTTCATAGGAAATGGAGTGTGCTACATTCCCCAAAATATTCGAAATTCCAATATTTAGAGGACTGTATGAGACTAAATGCTATATCACTTTTTGCTGGCGCTGGGGGAATGGATATCGGGGCTATTAATGCGGGGTTTAATATTGTTGCTGCTTCAGAACTTGATCCACACGCATGTAATACATACAGAGAAAACCACCCTGATACAATTGTAATAGAGGGGGACATCGACCAAAACCTTGAAGAAATTGCTAAATTTAAAGGCGTTGATCTTGTCATAGGTGGCCCACCATGCCAAGGCTTCTCTGTTGCAGGTAAAATGGATCCCTCAGACCCTAGGTCGAAGCTGGTGTTTTCCTTTTGTGATGTAGTGGAAATGGTGAAGCCGAAAGCCTTTATAATGGAAAACGTAAAGTCTCTAGGAAGTTTGGCAAAGTTCCAGGACGTGAGAGAAGAAATATATAGAAGAATGGAATCCGCTGGATATCAAGTTACTATGAATATATTAAATGCTAAAGATTTCGGGGTACCTCAGTCAAGAGAGCGAGTTTTTTTTACGGGTATTGTAAAAGGGTTTCGGCCTATTTCTTCTGAATGTTATGAACCATTTAGAACAGAATCAATTTCATTAAGGCAAGCAATTTCTCATTTAGGCAGGGCGGGTTCTGAGAGCAATCCGAATAAGACTAAAGCAAAAATCACTCTTGCCGCAAACCCTGTTTTAAGAAAATCCCCATATGCAGGAATGTTATTTAATGGTCAAGGTAGGCCACTTAATCCAGATGCATGGTCTAGCACCCTTCCAGCTAGTATGGGTGGTAATAGAACTCCAATAATAGACGAGGAGCATTTATATGATGATGAGCCAAGTTGGGTTGAGGATCATCACCAAAAACTAATGACAGGAGCTTGTAAAGCTGAATACAAAGACGCCCCCCCTAGGTTAAGAAGGCTGACTATTGATGAAGCTGCAATTTTACAAACGTTTCCTACAGATTATAAATTTATGGGACCTCAAACTAGAGTATTTAGCCAAATTGGAAATGCTGTTCCATGTAAGCTAGCTCAGGTTGTAACTCTTGCAATAAAAAACTCATTAACAAATTCACCTATGAAAGGAATAATTAAAAAGGCTCAGCAGGAGTTAGAGTTAGTTTAACTCCATGTTAGTTTTCGTCACTGAAGCCGAGTCTCTGTTAATGTGGCACTTTTATACCTATATTTTTTTTAGCTCTTAGTTTAAAGCTTTTGATTATTTTTATAAGAAATGCCATTTTTAATTTTATTTCGTTATTTTCTTTTTTCACATTGCCCAATTCCAATTCTTTAAATTTTAGCTTCCTCTCAAATTCACCTTTTTGGTGAATTCTTTTACTTGCCTCATTTTTAAGCTCAAGGTAGTTATCCCTATCCATTCTTTTTCTTTTATTCTTAAATCTAGTATGCCCTATATCTGAACTTACTTCGTGAAAGTACCTATCAGCGAACTTCATAAGTCCTTTTTTGAACGCCCCTCTTTTTTTCTTTTTTATTTTTTCTTTGTCTTTTTCAATATACGCAGGGTGAATATCATTTATTCGCAAGGTGTTTTTGTTATAAACATAAAAGTGAATGTGGGGATTTTCCTCATCCATGTGTAAAATCGCACTTTTCATATTTTCCCCGAATTCTTTATTTAGAAATCCAATTGTTTTCCTGCACCAATTGTTTAACTCGCCGATGTCATTTACATCCTTTACCTTTATGGGGTATGAGACGACTCCAGCGACTATAACTTTACTATCCTTCCTTATTGCCCTTCCTTTTTCTTTTATGTCATCCCTAGCCTTCTTAATCTCTTCTTCAACTTCCTTCAGATCAATCCCATCTAGCTTTATTGGTGCCCTTACATTCTCTACGTGCTTGCAGTATTCAATCTCCCTCCGTGCCTCTCTAAGCACTCCAAACACGTTAGGCTGCCCCTGCCTCCCCCTTTCAAGGCCATACTCTTCAAGATGTACAAACTGTGCATTCATTATTATCCCCTTAAGAAAGCTATTGAACGCCGATTCTAGCCCTTGGGCTAGCCGACAGCAGCTTGCTGCTAGTGTACGAAGTACACCGAGTCGGTTATTTTGCGTTTAATTGCATATCAACTACAGTATAACTATGGAATATAAATTAATCCTTATAATTCAACACCGTATGATGGAAGACCTCCGCCCTCCTAAGGCTTAGATCTAGGTTCGATTCCTGGTGGGGACGCCATTTCTCTTTATCACCATATACCTCAGTTAATATAAAACCACCTTAACAAAGGCCTTCAGGCCAATCACGTGGTTTTCTCACTTTAATCAAAACTAACTAAAATAGACGGTTTTTATGCCTATTGATACACATGTGTAACACATAATTACTTTATCAACGTCTCCCCAAAAAAATTAAATACAACTAATTTAAGAATATCTTTCTTTCTCTCTTAAATAGGTAAAAATACCACCCTCACGTGCGTACCTATATGCAATATGATTCATTTAACCTTCATATAATTGCCATATAAATGAAGTGTTACATTACTACTCTGCTGCTTCACTTTTATCCGGTTAAATATACCTAAATCATTTAAGGAAGCAGCAATGTCACCCTCCATTTTGAAAAAATCGATTATCTCACTAGCACTTTTAGGCGCTTTAGCTGCCTGTGAAGGTGATAACACTTATGTTACCAACGTAATTGAAGAGGTAGTTGAGCCTGAACCAGAAACTCCAGCCCCTGAAGCTCCTGTTTATAATGAATTCAAAATTGGTTTATTACCCGATACTCAAGGTGGTAGTGACTCAGAAGGGCAAGCTCACGTTGCTATGCACCCCATGTCAGAGTTGTTAAAGCATCAAGCTGCTGCAGGCACAAATATGGTAATTGCTTTAGGTGATTTAACCGACAATGGTTCAGAGGTAGAATTTGCCGAATGGCGTTCAGTTGCTGACAGTTATAAAGAGCAAGGTATTGAATTTTTACCAGTGATGGGGAATCACGAAACCAGTTATGCTTATACATATAACTGGATTGAAAACATGAAGCATTTCATTCCAGAAGACGCGGTACACATGCCAAGTTATGAGTGGGTGAATTATTATGTGATACGGGAAAACGTATTGATTATTGGTTTGGCTTATTACAATTTGCCTATCGCTTTTGATTGGATCAAACAAGTCGTATTAGAAAACGAAGACAAGATTGAACATATAGTGGTTGCCAGCCACGATGGTTTGATTGGCGCTAAATATGGTCAAACTCGTGAACAAATAGTCGACGGCACTAAAGGTGATAATTGGGTGTTTGATGTGCAGCCTAAAATTCGTAAATTTTTTGCTGAACGTGATGTTATCTATGTACAAGGCCATGAGCATCAATATCAACGTTCTTTAATTAGCTCACAAACAGCACTGACTACATTACCATCTAGCTCTACGCCAACTGGCGGTAACTACAGAATGAATACTTACACCCAAATCATTGCTGGTAATGCCTCGTATAAAGGTTACGAGTTCCGTTTTGGTGAGCGCGATCTAGTGCAAATGATTGTGTCACAAAAAAATGCCACCAATAGCAGTGGTTCAACCCATTATGATGTGAATTCATCTTTTTTAACCTTCAATCAAGAAAGAGTTGATTACCAGTCTTACTTTGCAGAGCACACTGCCCACTCTAACGCAGCAGAGGAAGAGTTTGCAGCTGATTGGCATATGTCAGATAAATTTTCTCGTACCACCAACCGCTGTGAAACAGTGGTATATCCCAACTCAATTTTGCAAGATACTCGCCCCGTTTTAGTATTATCACCTGAATACAAAACCAATGATTGTTATGCTAACGACGGTTCGTACGTGAGCTTAGTGGGTGGTGAAAATAATACATTTAATCGTACCGATACTCGCACCAGAGATATGGGCATTACGCCTGGTTTTAGCCGCGCCGAAACATTGAATGATTTAATGCGTCTAAGTTTTCAGTGGTTATTTCAATATCATGAAAGTTGGTCTCCTAACTTAAACAGTTCGGCTCGCGTTATACCTGATTATGACAACGACGAAATGATTATCCCTGAGACAACTATTGACCTTAAAGAACATGTCACATTAAGCTGGATGCCTGCTGATGGTACCGCGTCAGATATTTTGATTGTTAGTGGCACACAAAACCAAACAGGTGTTTACCAAGATGATTATGGTGTGACAAAAGATATTGAAGCCGATACAGGGTTAACATTATCGCAAACAGATGGGTCTGCCAAACAAGCCATGGTGTTACCCGCAACAGCCACTCAATCTTGGGATATTAGTAATGCGGTAGCCGATGCCTATGCAGTCAGCTTTACTGCACCTGAGACTATAGATGCAAGCACAGTACAATTGGCAAGTTACAACAATGATTGGGCAGCCATAGCCCCTGCTGAATGTGTAGTGACACAAGCATGGGATGAAAGCTTTTTAACCCAAACACCAAGCCGTGACGCCGCCTGTAGTGATTATCCATTAGTAGGATACGACAGCGAATTTGGTAATCGTTGGTGGGTAGTATTAACTGCCGACGCTGAGTTAGCCTTAATCAACAAATAAAAATGTAATAAAGGATCAGTACAGGTTTGGCTTAAAGCCAGACTTGCACTGATCTATTTGACCCATTTATTGCCAAAATTTAGGAACACGAAAGAAAAATGATTATTTTATCATTCATTTTTGCTCTGAACTCCACTCCCCTATCCCATTATTTTCATAGCTATGTATAATCATTGCTACCTATACTCAATAACTAGTAAAACAAATAATGGCAAACGACCCTTTTGATGACATGCCTAAGTTCACCTTAGAAAAAGATGACCTTGAATCATTTCAACGCACACGTGCACAAGCGAGTAATAGCACTGGTAAAAAAGATCCTGAGCCGCAAGAGCCAGTCGCCCCTTCCAAGGGACCATCATGGATTATGTTTTTATTCTTTTTAGCCGTAATCTGTGCGGTGACAGCCTACTGGTCGTCCACACAATATAAAGTATTACAACAAGCCCAAGTGCGTATATCTGAATTAGAAAATCGTTTGTCTGCCACCGGTGAAGAAATGGACCAATCAACCGTAGCTTTAGGTGTGCAAGTAAAAGAGCTAAGTGCTAAAACCAAAGAGTTATGGGATCAAATGGATAAACTTTGGGCTTCTGCATGGCGTCGTAACCAAGCGGATATTAAAAAGCTAGAAACGTCATTAGCGTCAGTAAAAAATTCTAATGCGCTAGATATTAAATCGCTAAAAGAGACGTCATCTGGAAACGATACTGAAATAAGCTTACTTAAAGAACAATTAACCAACCAAAGCAGTATGCTTAAACAAGTACAAGAGCAATTGGTTCAAGTCAGTTCTGGTGATGCTGAAGTTGAGCAACAACTGGCCAGCTTGCGAGAAAAGTTAATATCCACGGCTTTAGCTAATAATAACTTAACGAATCGAATTGATGATTTAGATAGGCGTTTAAAAGTCACAGAAAAATTAACTAAACCATTAACTCCAGGACCTGCTTTATAGTTTAAAGCAGTAAATAGGAGATAGGAGGTAGTTAATACAATGAAAATTCTGAACATTGTAGGTCGTGGCTTTAGCTCGTCAAATTAAACAATAGACGCCATAAATGGACGACCTACAAAAGAAGAAAAGCAGCATGAAGCTGAGTGGAGCAGAAAAGATAAAAGCGATGTAGGTCGTGGCTTTAGCCCGTCTAACCCTTTGGTTTATTACGCCTACCTACTAAAATCTATTTCCTAGCCAATGCTTTTTGCTGTTCTCTGTGAGCGTAGCGCTCTGTAACTTCTGTGGTGAATAGCTTTTGCTATTTAGTCGGCGATAACAAGACAAAAAAATAGAGCGATAAACGCTCTATTTTTTTATCTGATGATTAGCTTATTCAACTATTCAACAGCATCGCCTGCACGTTTAGCGACAGACTCTTTAATCACTTCTTGTAGTTCGCCTTGCTGTGCCATTTCCATAATAATGTCACAACCACCAATTAGCTCACCGTCTACCCACAATTGTGGAAAAGTAGGCCAATTTGCATATTTAGGTAGTTCTGCACGAATATCAGGGTTTTGTAAAATATCTACATAGGCAAATTGTTCACCGCATTGCATTAATGCTTGTGACGCTTGCGACGAAAAACCACAGTTAGGTAACTTAGGCGAACCTTTCATGTACAATAAGATTGGGTTCTCTTCTATTTGTTGCTTAATTTTGTCAATAGTTTCCATAGTGGCTCTCATTTCAAATTTTAATTGTTGCAGATCTGGCGGCAAGTTTAACTTTTTCAAGGACTAATACCAATCTTAGCCTTGAAAAATTCTAAAATGACTCAATTTCATTAGTTCGAAATAATTGTAATAAATAACTAACCAGTACTTTTACATTGCGACATAAAGTACTAGCATTTAGTTCGTTTTGAATAGTGACACATTTTAACTATCTAATGGAGAAACAACATGGCTTTTGAATTACCCGCACTTCCTTATGAAAAAAACGCTTTAGAACCACATATCTCAGCTGAGACATTGGAATATCACTACGGTAAACATCATGCAACTTACGTAACTAAGTTAAATGGTTTAGTTGAAGGTACTGATTTAGCCAGCAAGAGCCTAGAAGAAATCGTTAAGAATTCTGAAGGTGGCGTTTTTAACAACGCAGCACAAATCTGGAACCATACTTTTTACTGGAACAGCTTAAGCCCAAATGGTGGCGGTGAGCCAACTGGCGCACTAGCTGATGCAATTAATGCTAAATGGGGTTCTTTCGCAGACTTCAAAGTGGCGTTAAACGACAAAGCAGTTAACAACTTCGGTTCAAGCTGGACTTGGTTAGTTAAAACAGCTGACGGTAGCCTAGACATTGTCAACACAAGCAATGCTGCGACTCCGTTAACAGACGACAGCCTAACTCCAGTGCTAACTGTAGATTTATGGGAACATGCTTACTACATCGATTACCGTAACCTTCGTCCTAAATACCTAGAAGGTTTTTGGGCATTGGTTAACTGGGAATTTGCATCAGCAAACTTCGCTTAATCAGCATTTAGTAAGTACTTAAAAAGTAAATTTTAAAGCCAGCGTTTATCGCTGGCTTTTTTGTTGGAACAGAGAAGAGCAGTAATTAGGAGATAGTAGCTAGGAAATAGTGAAAGATAAAAGCGATGTAGGTCGTGGCTTTAGCCCGTCAAATTAAACAATAGACGCCATAAATGGACACCTACAAAAGACGAAAAGCAGCGTGGGGCAGAATGAAGCAGCTAAAGATAAAAGCGATGTAGGTCGTGGCTTTAGCCCGTCAAATTAAACGATAACGGTGTTTTTTTAACTATTCTCTACCACCTATTTACTAGCTAACCTAAATACTGGATAAGCCAAATCTCTCGATAACGCTATTTTTGTGCCTAGCGGCGTTGGATTGTCTAGCAATAACACGTTATTACGCTATTGAATTGTAGTGATAAATTTAGCTTAGACGATATTTCTTATCCAGAACTCAGGTTAGCTACTGTTTTGTAGTTTTCTCTGTGAAATACTTGTGTTTTTCTTGTATTCACAACTGCTAGCTATTTTTTAAGCAAAAAAAATGAGCCTATGCATATTATGCCTGAGACTCATTTCAAATTTACCTATATGGTATTAGTGACTTTGCAGTAACCAAGATACAAATTGTTTCGCTTCTGATGTGTTCGAGAAGGTACTAAGTTGTTGGCCACATTTGTCGGCAAATGCCACTTTATGTTTGTTCACAGAAATCTGATGCACTGGGTGCTTCACTCGGATCTGTGTTCCGTTGTATGTATAAGACATAATAAAACTCATTTTTTACGGCCAAGTTTACACTTGCCCAAATTATTTCATAAGCTTCACTATAGTGTTGACGATATTACCCAAAGGTTTTACTAGGGAGACACTGGCAATACTAATTTGCCACAGTGCTTAATACTCACTTTTTTCGCCGTACAATAATTCAGCTTGTTATTATGTAATTCAACAAGTTTTTTCCTGTTAATTACTTTGTTTGAATGTTGGCTGACTGGATCAAGGAAAGACATAACATTGAAGATCTGCATTGAGAGAGGTTCAACAAATCGACAAGCACTATAGAGTATCTAAATGCACTAAGCAAGCAATTTGACTAAATGGTCAAAAAAAAATTTTACAAAATATCAGCCCCCAATATTCCAGCAAAACTTTACACTGCTGCTGCCTAATCTAGATGTTACTATTAGTTATGAACAAAAAATACTGAATCACAATCTTGGGGGAAATTACCTTGGAAAAAATTGCTATTTTTGTGGATGTACAAAACATCTATTACACCACACGCCAAGCTTATGCCCGTCAATTTAATTACCGACGTTTTTGGCAGTATGTCAGCCACCAAGGTGAAATAATTGAAGCCAAAGCCTATGCCATTGATAGAGGCGATCAACAACAGCAGAAATTCCAAAGTGCCCTCAAACACATTGGCTTTGACGTTAAACTTAAACCCTATATTCAGCGCAGTGATGGCTCAGCTAAAGGTGACTGGGATGTTGGTATCGCCATAGATGTATTAGAAGCAGCAGAACAAGCGGATACCATTATTTTATTATCAGGTGATGGTGATTTTGATTTATTACTTACAAAGGTAACTGAAAAATTCGGCTGTAAAACCGAAGTGTATGGCGTGCCAGAATTAACCGCGAATTCATTAGTTAACGCTTGCCAAAAATTTCATAAAATTGATGACAGTCTGTTGCAATAATTTTTCTGTCTAGAAAATCACTAACTATAAAATATTTTATCTTTGTCGGCTGTTTGCCTAGAGGGGGTTTGCGGCGATTCGGGATCTAATGCATCCAATAACTTTTGATTTTGTGCAACTGCACGGTTAGCCCCTAGCTTTTTTTCTTTCTCAGCCGCCTGCTCTGCGGCTTGTTCTAATAAATTATCTTTCTGCTGCTCTAAAGCAGCAATCAATGCGGCTTTATCTGCTTTACTGAGAGAGTCATCGTTTTCGATTAGTCTAATTTTTTCGTCTATTTCTTTAAGCTTGTCTCGATCAACGCCCATACGATTATCTAACAATCTTTCCATGGTTTGCGCTAACCATTGCTCATTTCGTTCAGACACTTGGTTATCTTGACCTTTACCGCTGGCATCTTCACTTACTAGACTTTTCACTAGAGTCAATTGACTTTTTATAGCATCGGTAGGTTCACCGTTATTGATAGCCATAGTTAATTGATTACTTAAGGTTTCGACTAAATTAATTTTATTGCTACCGCCACCATAACCTGGCAAATTAGCCCGAAATTGATGTCCGTGGGTGGCTAACATTAACCACTCGCCATCTTCAGCCAAGTTGTTATTTTTAAGATCCTGCACTAAGTGATCAATGTCTTTAAGACTGATGTTAGTCACATCATATTTTTGTTTGATTTGTTCAATAGATAAAGTAGACGAAGACTCGGCTTGCTGAGGAGAACTCGTCGCAGCTGAGTTTAATAGTAATGGGTTAGAGACCTGTACTTGGCTATCTATTTTCATATGATTGCTCTTAAAGACTTAGCAAAATGCGTGAGTCACAAAAGATAGCAATTAAAAGGCCAATTTAGCCAGCAGAGGGGTTAGGAGTAAACGATTGCCTTTACACCGCTCATACAGAGCGATGCAATATAAAAATATGATCCCTTGAATAAGTATTCAATACTTAACGGGCGGCAAAGTATTGCCTCTTAAGGCCGTGCTTTTAAATAAAAGTAGCAGCTAACCAAGCCATACAATAAGCCAATAATCCATAACCTAGGAACAAGCCCCAAGCAATTTTGCGACTACCAGTTTCAGCTTTTAAGGTAGCAACTGTGGCAACACACTGTAAGGCCACCACATAAAACAACATAAGACCAATACCTGCACCTAAGGTCAGTCCGTCATGTTGGATATTAGCGGCTAAACCTGCGATGTTCTCGTCAGCCCCTTCGATACCAAATAATGTCCCCAAAGCACCAACAAATACTTCTCTTGCCAAGAAAGAAACCAAGATAGCCACACCATAACGCCAATCTAAACCAAGAGGTTCAAAGATAGGCTCGATCCACTGCCCTATCATGGCTAAATACGAAGACTGTAATTCGCCATTTTGTGGGAAGTAACCCAAAAACCAAATTACCACAGAAACCATAAAGATCACCGGACCAGCACGTCGGATAAACTGCTTAGCACTGGTTAAAATTCTATGAATTAATGGTTTCCAATGAGGCAAACGGTAAGTTGGTAATTCTAAAATGAAGGGCATTTCAGTTTTATCTTTGTCCATATCAGTTAATTTATTTAACAGAGTACTAACCACCAAAGCGGTCAATATGCCAATGAAATACAAAATAAAGAAAGTAATACCCTGAAGATTAATCAGCCCCCCTAAGTATTGAGTATCAGGAATAAGTACTGCAATTAACAAAGCATACACAGGCAAACGAGCTGAACACGACATCAAAGGTATGGTCATCATAGTAATCAAACGCTTACGAGGTGATTCTATGGTTCTGGCTGCCATGATGGCTGGAATGGCACAGGCATGTCCCGACAAGTACGGAATAAAACTTCGGCCAGACAAACCAAAATAGCTTAAAGGCTTGTGACAAATAAGCGCAGCTCTGGCTAAATACCCACTGTCTTCAAGTAAACCAATAACAAAGGTCAATACCATAATTTGTGGAACAAAAACTAAGAAAGACCCCACACCTCCAAACAAGGCATCAGTCACAAAATCATTAACCATTCCTGTAGGTAAAGTGGTACTGACAACTGCAGCTATTTCGGCTAATGACATTTCCACCGCATCCATCAATGGACTCGCCCAAGTAAAAATACTTTGGAATAACAAAAACATGATGACTAAAAACATCATGCCACCAAATAGGCTATTTAATAAAAAGTCATCAATTCTATTCTGTCTTTTAAGTACCACATCGGCTTTTACCCCATAACGCTGGGACAAACTGCGGCTAATCTCTAATATGGGTTGTTCGGCATCAACTTTAACGGTTGGAATAAAATCTTCTGGGTGGGTAATCGCATCTAACAGGGCCAACTTAAACTCATGTAAACCAGTCAAAGTTTTGGCTGATAAAGCTAATACCGCACAACCTAGATCTTTACTCAGTTGTTCGGTATCTATGTTGTGACCAAAACGCTGTACTTCATCAATCATGTTTAAAGCGAAAATAACCCCTTTATTGTGTTCTAAGGCTAAATCTCTCACTTGTAAACCAAACACTAGGCTACTCTCTAAACGAGTAGCATCTAAGTTACACACCACCAAAGAGGTCTTTTCGTTATGCATAGCCTCATGAATTTTTTGAATCGCGAGTTCTTCGTCTCGAGATAAGCTTTTTAAAGAATAGGTGCCAGGGAAATCAACTAATTGGTATTGATCGAATTTTGCGCTTTTTAACTCAACAGTCACACCAGGAAAATTAGCTACTTTTTGGCGCATACCTGTAAGCTGATTAAACAGAAGACTTTTACCAGAGTTGGGTTTGCCAACTAAGATGATATTTTTCATTGAAAACCTTCACAAGAAATAAAGAGTAGGACTCAGATGGGGTTAAACGTGTAAATTTAATAACGAGTTAAAAGTTTGAAATCAGCACTCTATGCAAACTTATTTACAGTAACGGTTAGTTAACCGTAATATTGATACGATTTGCGATATCTTGTTCGAGAGAGTAAACACAATCACCTAACTGCAATACCAAAGGCCCTTTCATAGGACTACGTCGTAAACATTGAATAACCTGCCCTGCGGCAAAGCCCATTTCACTTAAACGCTGGTTGACAGCTGGTACTAAGGTAGGATCAATCCCATCAACTAAGGCAGTTTGTTTCTTTTTTATTTCCCAAAGTGTCACTGAAATACTCTACTTTTATCACAAATGAAAATCATTACTATTTATAACACCGAGCAGCTAGGAGTGCAATCAGTTACACTCCCCTGCCCGATATTTTTAGCTGACTTTTAAGTGATCGGCCACTAAGAAAGCCATTTCTAGTACTTGATCAGCATTTAAGCGAGGATCACATTGAGTTTTATAGGCTTGAGCTAGATCGTCATCACCAATTTGATAAGCACCACCAGTACATTCAGTGACATGTTGCCCTGTCATCTCTAAGTGAATACCACCAGCATGTGTACCTTCTGCTTTATGGGCAGCAAAGAACTGTTGAATTTCCCGTAAAATAGCATCAAAGTTACGAGTTTTGTAACCACTTTCAGATGTAAAAGTATTACCATGCATGGGGTCAGAACTCCATACCACTTTTCTGCCTTCTTGTTTCACTCGACGTAATAACTTAGGTAAATTCTGCTCTAAGTTATCAGCCCCCATACGGGTAATCAAGGTTAAACGGCCAGCTTCATTATTAGGGTTCAAGGCATCAATTAATTGAATTAATTCATCCTCTTGCATGCTTGGCCCAACTTTTACGCCAACAGGGTTGTGAATACCACGGAAAAATTCAATGTGTGCATGGTCTAGCTGACGAGTGCGTTCACCAATCCACAACATATGTGCAGAGCAGTTATACCAATTGCCAGTTAATGTATCGACGCGTGTCAGGGCTTGTTCATAGTTTAATAACAAGGCTTCATGCGAGGTATATAAGCTGGTTTCACGAAGTGTCGGCGTATTCGTTGCATTTATGCCCATCACACTCATTAACTCTAATGAATCTTGAATACGCTTGGCTAAATCTTGGTATTTATCTTTTAATGGATTATTTTCCACAAAAGCCATATTCCAACGATTGACTTCGTGTAAATCTGCTAAGCCACCTTGGGCAAACGCACGTAACAAATTCAGTGTAGATGCGCTTTTATTATAAGCCTCAACCATACGCAGAGGATCAGGGCGACGGGCTTCTTTAGTAAATTCAAAATTATTAATGATGTCACCACGATAACTCGGCAATGCTACACCATTTATGGTTTCAAAATCACCTGAACGAGGTTTTGCATATTGACCAGCCATACGTGCAACTTTAGTCACCGGACAACGACCAGCAAAAGTTAAAACGATTGCCATTTGCAAAATAACTTTGAAAGTATCACGAATTTTAGGCGCATTAAATTCGTCAAAAGATTCGGCACAATCTCCACCCTGCAACAAAAATCCTTTGCCTTCTGCCACATCACCTAATTGTCTAAACAGCTCACGGGTTTCAGCCGCAAAAACCAAAGGAGGGTAACTTTTTAGGGTCTTTTCCACTTGGCTAAGTTCTTGTTTATCTTCATATGTAGGTTGTTGCACTATTGGCTTTGCACGCCAACTATCAGGTTGCCACTGGCTCACGATTTTTCCTTGCTATATTTAGTTAAAAAATTTTAATTTATTGGCTAAAACACCACCAACAAACTGGGATGAAGAACTTAGTGGTAATACCTCTAAATATCAACAGCAAAAGCTACTTTTTTACGAATAAAGTCCTAAGCTGATTGGATATTTTTCAATAAACCAATAGAAGCTTCTTCTATAAGATCTAAAACATATTCAAATCCCCGTTTACCACCATAGTATGGGTCGGGCACTTCTTCTTCTTCAGAATCACAATGGCTTAAAAATAACGATACTTTTTGCTGATACTCTTCAGGGCAGATCTCTAATAAATTTTCGAGATTTTTTTTATCCATCGCCAATATATAGTCGAATTTTTCAAAGTCTTTTTCATCTACTCGACGACATTTTAAGCCCTTGAAGCTGTAGCCTCTTTCTTGGCCGACTTCTTGAGAACGTTTGTCTGGCGCGGCACCTTTGTGATAACCGGCGGTTCCCGCCGAGTCCACAATAACATCGAAACCAAGCTCTTTAGCTTTATGTTTAAACACAGCTTCTGCACTCGGCGAGCGACAAATATTTCCTAAACATACAAACAACACCGAAACTTTGTTAGCTGCCATTAGTTATCCTACTCATTATATTCTTATTACATCCAAGGTATTGTATCTGTCTCTACTGGCAATTCCCATTAATACGAATAAGAAAAGAGTAAGCAAGTTTGTTATTATTATATGTTCACGAAATACGTTAATTTGAAAGTGCCAATGCGAGTTTTAATGTTAAGTAACCTGAATACTGAATAAACCGAACCTCTCGATAACGCTCTTTTTGTACCTAACGGCGTTGGATTGTCTAGCAATAACACGTTATTACGTACGACAATCCGCATTGATAAGTGACCTCTCAGAATGCATCCAGCGGTTTTTGAACAAGGCCTCGGTGTACTTCAGGCATCCTGCCTTTCGCTTAAGCCAGCGGAGCTGTTCAAAAATGTTCCAGACATTTTTGTGCAGGAATGGTTGTCCCCTTTCAAATACCGAGAACGCAGGGAAAAATCTGCTGGGACATTCCTTTCAGGCGAGTTTTCAATGCGCTTACTCAGTGTTGCTCAAACTCGAAAGAGCACTGGCTCTTTTTTAATAAAAAGATTCATTCTAGCGCCTTGATTAAGCGCATGTAAACTCTCGCTGAGTGGCTACGTTTCAATACTGATTGGTATTAATCCTCACTATAAAGATTATTAGCCACCAGGGCATAATGGCGAAACTCGTGCTGAACGTATTCAAGAATTTTGTTCTTTACATCCATAGATGTCAGTCATAGGTATTAGAGAAGGAAGTGCCCTCTTACTGAAGGAGAATACATTACAGTTAAAAGGCCATTTGCCTGCTGTGGTATTTCAAGGCAAAAAGATATTAGCAATAAAATATACACAATATTTGAGCTGTTTTTTATAATTTTGACTACTTAAGAAGTTGCTCAAGCCGCATCATTTTGATGGTCAATCATTGCAATTTAGTCTGTTAACTCATGCTGACGAAAACCTAAGGCTTGTAAATCTAAGTATTTCCCTGCGTGTTCTGGATCTGCCAATCTCGGTACATTCCCCAAAAATGGCGCATCAATAAGACTTTTTAAACTGTCAATATTTTCGTCGATCAATGCCATATTCGAATCAATCTGATTGGCCACCCAGCCTGCTATTTTCAGTCCATCATTACGAATTGCTTCGGCAGTTAATACTGCATGATTTAAACAACCTAAACGCATGCCAACTACTAAAATAACCGACAAATTTTGCGCCGCCACAAACTCAGACAAATACCTAGCACGTCCTTGATAACTTCCCCCTAAAGGTAATCGCCATCCACCCGCACCTTCGATAACAATCACGTTTGCTTCTTTTTGTACCAAATGTACAAAACCTTCACGAATTTTGTCGATAGAAATAAAATGTACATCATCTTCACCAGCATTGGCTTTTAAAGCTAAATGCGGGGCAATGGGTGCTTCAAAAGCAATGGGATTTACCTCTTCATATTGCAATTCAATACTGGCGTATTGTTGCAAAATTAATGCATCCTCATTTCGCAAACCATCAATAGTTTTATCACAGCCAGCAGCAATAGGTTTATAAGCCGCAGTCGAGTAACCTTTTTCATTTAACGCCAGCAACAAACCTTTACTAATAAAAGTTTTACCAATTTCGGTATCTGTACCTGTGACAAAAAATGCACGATTACTTTCTGTTAGCTGTCCCATATTAATCCTATTCTTAAATTTAGGGTTTTATACAATGTAACAAACAGACCTGATAAGTCAGAGGAAGTTGCGTATTTTCGGCAAATAATTCTTGGTAAACTGTTTCAAGGTTTTGCAAGATATGGCGATTGAATGGTTTTTGCACAACTAACTGAGTCTGTTCATTAGGTAAAACAATATTAGCACCAATACATTTAATCGAGGCTAATAATTGCCTAAGGTTAGCATACCAAGTGTCATATTTCTTAGTGCTTAGTTGTACTTGTAAACCTTGCTTCAATGCAGCCTCATGCCAAATTTGGGCACTAGCAAAGTCATTCACATGTTTAATATTATCTAACTGTTGCCAGCTATGATTCAACTGAGTAAAAGAGCCGTCACACATAATGGCTAAAACAGCCTCAGAGCCAGAACTCAATACACGATTTATTTCAGCGACCACTAATTCAGGATGATGACACCATTGCAACACCATAGATGAAAAAACGCGATCTACCGATTGACTAGCTAAAGGTAAATGTTCTGCATCACCTTGTAACCAGTGAACATTTTTATCTTTTATTTGCTTGTTCTGTTGTGCATAAGACAACATACCAAAGGCTAAATCTAGCCCATATATTCGGTGAGACTTAGCTGCTAACAACGGAATATTACGCCCAGTGCCACAACCTATGTCTAATAGATTGTGACCGCCAGCAGACAAAAGCGCCATGGCATCTTGAGCTATTTTTTGCTGCACATCAGCTGCTGAATCGTAAGACTTGGCAGCACGACTAAATTGTTGAGCAATACGTGATTTGTGACATGTTAACTGTGCAGATACCGACATTATGCTTTAGTACTTTTCTGGGTGGACTGTAAAGTTAATTGCAAAGCATCTACCAAAGCTTGAATATCTTGTTCTTCATGCCCTGCGCTTAAGGTGATACGTAAACGGTCGGTATTTTTAGGCACAGTTGGATAACGTATCGCCGACACCCATATTCCTAATTTTTTGAGCCTTTCGCTGGCCTCTAACGCTTTTTCAGCGTTGCCAATTAATACAGGTTGGATAGCGGTGTCTGAAGGCATTAAAACTAATCCAGCAGCTTGGGCTAACTGCTTAAATTGCTGAATGCGTTGCTGCAGTATGTCCTTATTTTGTAATCTTTTTTGCGACTGCAAACAAGCCAGTGTGGCGTAAGCTTGAGCTGCAGGCATAGCTGTACTGTAAATATAATGACGAGCAAAATTAACTAAGTAATCAATCAAATTGTTACTACCAGCAACAAATGCGCCTGCCGTACCTATTGCTTTACCAAAGGTGGCCATTAATACCGGTAATTGTTGTGGTGACAAATTATGCAACTCCGTCACACCTAAACCTTTTTTACCTAACACGCCAAAACCATGTGCGTCATCCACCAGCAACCATGCAGGGGTATGTTCTGTGATAGATAAAATATCAGTCAATGGCGCTTGATCGCCATCCATACTGAATACTCCTTCAGTGGCCACTAAAATATCGTCTTTAGGATCGGCCTTGGCTAAAAGAGTTTGAAGATGGTTTAGATCATTGTGGCGAAAACGCTTGAGCTGAGCATCACAAGCTTGAGCGCCGTCAATAAAAGAAGCGTGTATCAGTTTATCGGCCAAAATTAAGCCTTTATTGCTAGCGGCAAACAGCGCTTGGCAAATAGCTTGATTGGCGGCAAAACCTGAATTAAACAATAACACTTTTTCACGGCCTAATTCTGCTGCTAAATATTCTTCTAATGCTTGGTGCACATAACTATAACCAGTCACAAGAGATGAAGCGCCACTTCCCCCTCCTAGCTCACTTATGCCATCTACCCAAGCTTGAGCAACAACATTGGAGCGACGCATGGCTAAATAGTCATTACTAGAAAAATTAATGTAATGCTGACCATCAACTTGTATTAAAGGACCTTGGGCAGATTCAATAATCTTTCTTTGACGCAATAAGCCAGTGCTTCTGCGTTCAGCTAAAGCGGTTGAAATAAAACCAAAAGCACTCATACCAATTCCCATTGATCTAATTTTTTTATAACGCTTCTAGAGGTTTACTAGCGGCATCATAAAATAAGTTATCACTATTTTTATTATCCATTTCGGCTAGTTTCTCAATTTCTTCTAAAAGTGCGCCTTCGTGAGCTTCGTCTGAATATTCACGGGTTTGTTGTGAATTAATCCCTAATTTTTTAAACAAGAGTACATCTTCATGGGTATCAGGATTAGAAGTCGTTAATAGTTTGCAGCCGTAAAAAATTGAATTAGCCCCGGCTAAGAAACACATAGCTTGCATTTGCTCGTTCATGGCTTCGCGGCCAGCAGACAAACGCACATAAGATTTAGGCATCATGATCCGGGCAACCGCTATGGTCCGAATAAATTCGAAATGATCTAAATCATCGACATTTTCCATAGGTGTACCTTTAACTTTTACTAACATATTGATAGGCACACTTTCTGGTTGTTGCTCTAGATTAGCTAGTTGCATCAACAAACCACTTCTGTCAGCTGCTGTTTCACCCATACCTACTATACCGCCAGAACATACGTTCATGCCCGCATTTCGCACATTAGACAAAGTATCTAGTCGATCTTGGTATGTACGGGTAGTAATAATATCACCATAAAACTCTGGTGAGGTATCTAGGTTATGGTTGTAATAATCTAAACCCGCTTGTTTTAGTGCCAATGCTTGATCGCGGGTTAACATACCTAAAGTCATACAGGTTTCTAGGCCCAGTTTTTTGACTTCTTTGACCATGTCAATCACATAAGGCATATCTCTGTCACGAGGATTACGCCAGGCAGCGCCCATACAAAAACGTGTTGAGCCCGTTATTTTGGCCTCTTGAGCTCGTTGGATCACTTTTTCTATTTCTAACAAACGTTCTTTTTCTAGGCCTGTATCGTAACGTGCGCTTTGTGGACAATATTTACAATCTTCAGGGCAAGCACCTGTTTTGATTGAAAGCAAGGTGCTCACTTGTACATGATTCGGGTCAAAATGTTGTCTGTGCACACATTGAGCCTTAAACAATAAATCATTAAATGACAGGGCAAAAAGTGCGTTAACTTCTGTTAAACTCCAGTCGTGACGGACATTTGATGAACTAGAATTGACTGGTTCAGATTGTTGTGACAATTGTGATGACATAGATAAACCTTAATTTTTATCAAACTTTACTTCCAAAGCGAGCGCGCTTAGTCTATGTTTCCGGCCCACATTGTCAACCTAATTTAAAAACAACCATTTACATCTGGATGAATTTTGAACAAAGATAATATACAAACAAATCTTCTTTTTGATCAACAACATATTTGGCACCCTTATACTTCAGCTATTAATCCTCTGCCCTGTTATCAAGTAGTCAAAGCTGAAGGTGTTTATATTCATTTAGCCAGTGGTGAAAAACTAGTAGATGGCGTGTCATCTTGGTGGACAGCGATTCACGGTTACAACCATCCGGAGTTAAATAAAGCAGTACAAGAGCAAACCCAAGATTTTTCCCATGTGATGTTTGGCGGTTTAACTCACCAACCTGCCATTGATTTATGTCGTACATTAATTGATATCACGCCATCGGGTTTAGATAGAGTATTTTTAGCAGACTCTGGCTCGGTATCAGTAGAAGTAGCGATGAAAATGGCCCTGCAATATTGGGCTTGCCAAGGCAATGGCAACAAACATAAGTTTATTACCCCAAGAAACGGTTATCACGGCGACACTTTCGCTGCTATGTCGGTTTGCGACCCAGTGAACGGCATGCATAGTTTATTTACTGATTCTCTGAATCAGCAAATATTTGCTCCTTCCCCACAAACACGTTTTGATAAACAATGGAACGAAGACGACATCGCATCTTTAGAAGAATTAATTCATAACCATCATCATGAATTGGCAGCACTGATCATTGAACCTATAGTACAAAATGCTGGCGGCATGCGTATTTATCATCCTGAGTATTTAAAACGTTGTCGCCAACTATGTGACGATTACGGCTTACTGCTTATTTGTGATGAAATCGCCACAGGCTTTGGCCGCACGGGTAAACTCTTTGCCTGTGAACATGCCGATATCAGTCCTGATATCATGTGTTTAGGTAAAGCGTTAACTGGCGGCTATATGACTCTAGCGGCCACTTTATGTTCAGAAGACGTGGCTCAAGGTGTATGCCAAGGTGAGCCTGGTGTATTTATGCACGGCCCCACTTTTATGGGAAATGCCCTAGCTTGCGCAGTGGCCAATGCCAGTTTAAAACTGATCCAACAAGGTGATTGGCAACAGCAAGTGGCGCAAATCGAACAACAACTGAAAAATGATTTATTACCCTGTAAGAACTTAGAATCAGTAGCAGATGTCAGAGTGTTAGGCGCAATAGGTGTGGTAGAAACCAAATCTGCGGTGAATGTAGCTGAAATCCAAAAAGAGTTCGTCAAACAAGGCGTATGGATCCGCCCCTTCGGTAAACTGGTTTACATTATGCCCCCGTATATCATCAGCCAGCCACAATTAAAACAACTGACCAGTGCTATATACAAAGCATTAAAAAATAATAAATAAAGTAAATAGTTGTGAGTAACGTTTAAGATTGATTCTGCTACAGCATAAAAATATGTTTATTATAGAAACCATAAAAAAGACCTATTTCGACTAAAATCAATATTCAAATTAATACAAGGGTAACTCTTAAGTGGAATCATTAACCTTAGTAGGCACTATTTTTGGAGGTTTAGGCTTATTTTTATTAGCTATCGGAATGATGACTGATGGCTTAAAACTTGCCGCGGGCACATCACTTAGAAAACTCCTATCAAAATGGAGCAGTACCCCACTTCGCGGCATTTATTCTGGCTGTTTTATGACTGCAGTAGTCCAGTCATCCAGCGCAGTTACCGTAGCTTCTTTAGGTTTTGTTAATGCCGGCCTGATTAGTATGCGCCAAGCTTTAGGTATAATTTACGGAGCAAATATTGGTACAACCATGACAGGTTGGTTAGTAGCCTTAATGGGGTTTAATCTAAATATTAATGCTTTTGCATTACCCATGGTGGGTTTGGGCATGTTACTCAAGCTAGTTAAACAACATGGAAGAGCTGCGTCTTTTGGTACGGCATTAGTCGGATTTGGCTTATTTTTTATTGGTATTGATATTCTTAAAGATGCATTCGATGGGATTGTGCAAACCTTAGATATTAGTAGCTTCAAAGCTGACGGTATTATGGGGATTGTAACCTTTCTATTGGTTGGCATTATCATGACTGTATTAACTCAAAGCTCAAGTGCATCCATAGCACTGACTATCACCGCAGTGTCTACAGGAATGGTTGGTGTTTATGCGGCGGGCGCTATGGTCATTGGGGCGAATATTGGCACAACCTCTACCGCTCTACTAGCCTCAATTGGCGCGACATCAAACGCCAAACGAGTAGCCCTCGCTCAAGTTATATTTAATGCAGCTACCGCTATGGTAGCTTTACTTTTATTACCCGTGCTGTTTTATCTGATCGCACTAATGACTAAAGTTTTTAATCTAAATGCAGATCCAGCTATTTCGTTAGCCCTTTTTCATAGCCTGTTTAATATACTTGGCGTGTTATTGATATATCCTTTTAATGATCGTCTTGCGACATTTTTAGAAGCCAGATTTCATACATGGGAAGAAACCGCCTCTCACCCGCAATTTTTAGATAACACCATAGCGCAAACTCCAGTGCTTGCAGTTAATGCCTTAATATTGGAAAGTTTGGCTATTTCCGACAAAATAATCACCTTATATGTAAAGTTCTCCTCCGAGAACGCCACTAAAAGTCACGACTTTAAACATGAAATAAACGTCATAAAACTACGATGTTCTGGAGTATCCAAGTTTATTGTCAATATACAAGGTTCTGTTTTAGGCCAAGATACCACTGATGATTTAGCGGCTTTGATGCGAATAAACCAATATTTTGTCAATTGCATAACGTCAATCGAGCATCTAGCAGAACACCTGAACAAACTGGAATATCCTGCTATTGCCTCAGATCAAAAACATTTCAAACAATATATTACAGGTGTACTGACATTCATTACTATTAGTCGTACAGAGAAAGCCAATAACACCGAATTACTGCAGCAACAATTTACCCAGCTACAAGCTGAACATGATGATTTTAAAGCGCAGTTGATACTAGAAGGTACACGTTCGCAAATTTCTATTGCACAAATGTCTGAGTCAATTGATTGTTTGGCCGAGATATCTAAATTTTCGCGGCAATGGTACAAAGCATTTATCCACATTAAAACATTACAAACAAAACTTGAATTAGCTGAAATTCCAGTAGCAGATAAAGAAGCAAAACCATCATTAGAATCGCAGGAGAACGAAGCGAATGAAAAACGCTAGTTAGAGCAGATAGAACTAGCTTCAATATATTAGGGTAATATTTCTGAATTAGGACCGAGAAGTCCTAAAATGGGGCCAGTTCACAGTGTTTTTTACTCACTATTGGCTAGCTACTGCTTATTCTGCCCCACTTTTTTTAAAATATTTTAATCTGATTTTTTCAGATTTATTTAGCCTTTTTATGCATGCGCATTAATTGTCTGCGTTTACGACGTTGTGAATCATTTAAACTACTGTGATCAGTTTCGTAAGGGTTAGCCCCTTCTCTAAACTCAATCTTAATAGGTGTTCCCATGACTTGCAGAGACTTACGAAAGTAGTTCATTAAGTAACGTTTATAAGAATCGGGCAGATCTTTTAACTGGTTACCATGAATAACAATTAATGGAGGGTTATACCCACCGGCATGAGCATATTTCATTTTCACACGGCGCCCACGCACAACTGGTGGTTGGTGATCATCTTGCGCCATATCCATAATACGGGTCAACATTGAAGTGGTAATACGTTTGGTTGCCGATGCATAAGCTTCCTGTACCGACTCAAACAAATGCCCTACACCTGTACCATGTAATGCAGAAATAAAGTGTAAACGGGCAAAATCAATAAAACCTAAACGTCTGTCTAATTCCCGTTTAATTTCGTCTTTTACATCTTTATCTAAGCCGTCCCATTTATTTACTGCTACAACTAACGAACGACCTGCATTTAAAATAAAACCTAATAAACTCAGATCTTGATCGGTAATCCCTTCTTGGGCATCGACCACAAACAGCACCACATTCGATTCTTCTATGGCTTGTAGGGTTTTAACAATAGAGAATTTTTCAACGGCTTCAGAGATATTACGACGTCTTCTTACGCCAGCAGTATCAATTAATACGTACTCTCTACCATCTCGCTCCATAGGCACAAACACACTGTCTCTAGTGGTACCAGGTTGGTCATAAACCACGACCCTTTCTTCACCCAATATACGATTGGTTAAAGTTGATTTACCTACATTGGGTTTACCCACTATAGCTAATTTAATAGGTAAAGCTTGAAGACGAGCTAGTTGCTCCTCTGCATCTTCCTCTTGAAACTCTTCATCATTTTCTTCAGGAACATGCATATCAGGGAACTGGTCAGCTAGAGGTGCTAAAGAAGCTTGTAATAACTGTGTCACACCTCGTCCATGGGCTGCGGCAATTTGATTGACATCACCTAAACCAAGAGCAAAGAAGTCTGCACTTTCAGCATCGCCATCAATACCGTCTACTTTATTAGCCACCACATAAACAGGTTTTTCTTGTCTGCGTAAATGCTCAGCTATGCCTTGATCGGCAGCTGTCATCCCTACACGGGCATCCACTAAAAACAACACCACATCAGCTTCGATTATGGCTAACAATGATTGTTCAGCCATTGCCATATCTATGCCTTTTTCGTCGCCACTGATACCACCAGTATCAACAACAATAAATTGCAATCCTTCGTATTCAGCTTGGCCATATTTTCTATCCCGGGTTAAACCAGGAAAATCTGCAACTAACGCATCTCGGGTTCGAGTTAAGCGGTTAAATAAAGTAGACTTTCCAACATTAGGACGGCCAACTAGGGCAACGACGGGTAACATAAATACATATCCTGTAGACAAAAACGGCTAAGAAAAATTCTTAGCCGTATTAAACATCATAAATATCGAACTTAACTCGATACTTTAAAACTTAAGGGGTTTCAATAGCAACCAATGTACCATCTCTGGTTTGGGTGTAAAGCACTTGACCGTCTGATATAGGAGCAGCATAAATGCTTTCATCATCATCATCCCCTCCCACTTCTAGGCGGGCGACTATAGCGCCATCTGTTTGGCTAAACCAATGTAAATATCCATATTTATCGCCTGCTACTAAATAATCACCTATTGGAGTGACACCTGTTAACAAGCGTTTTTTCAGCGCACCTTGACTCCATAATTCAACACCATTACGGCTGTCTAACGCATAGATATAACTATTTGTATCAACTAAATAAAGTGTAGTGCCAGACAAACTTAAAGTGCGGTACGACTTATACTCTCGCTTCCAGATCACTCGGCCTGTACGCATTTCTACTGCAGCTAAACTGCCATCATAAGAAATCACATAAATAATGCCATTTGCCACTAGAGGTTTACTATCGATATCAACAATACGTTCTAATTCAGTCACACCTGTCGCTGCAGAAATAACTTGTTCCCAAGCAGACTGCCCAGACTCAAGAATATTAACCACTAACTTACCAGTCGCAGTACCAATAATTGCACCACCATTGGCTGCAGCTGGAGCGGAAACTCCTCGCAAAGACAAAGGAGGCACATCAGATTCATATACCCAAAGTTGCTCACCATTCGATGCATCTAAAGCGAATACAAATCCAGAACCTGTATTCACCACTATCACACCAGAATCGACAGCCGGGGGAGCCAGAACTTCACCTTTTACTTCAGTGATCCACTTTTGTTCACCGGTATTGGCATCGAGCGCTATAACTTCACCATTTTCAGTGCCCAAAAAGACGGTTTCGTAAGCAACACTTACACCACCAGCTATTTTGGCTGGTATGCCGTTAGACCATAGTTTTTTAACACTAGCAGTTAAACCTTCTTCTTTGTATGTGGCTAAATTTCTCTGCCAAACTTGTTTACCTGTCTTTTGATCAAAAGCCGCAATTAAACCTTGTCTATTAGCTGCGTAAACTTTTCCGTAATTTACGGCCGGAGTCAGTTTTGAATAAAACTTACCTATGCCATTACCCAAATCTTCAGACCATAATGTCTTGGGGGTAAACTGAGCATCAATCGGTTTTAAGCGACGAATTTCAAGTTCATCATCGTCATAAAACCAATTGGCGATAGTTGTACATCCAGACAAAACTAAAGAACTAGACAGCAGTAAAGATACTAAAAGTCGGTTCACGTTTACCACCTTACCCGTTAGCCAATATAGCTAAGTTATCTAACTTCATTTTTAACACAGGATTACGCTCATTATTTTCTAACGCAGCACTATAAGCAGCACGAGCCTTATCAAACAATTTCTGCGCTTTATAAACATCGCCTTTAATTTCTTGAGATGCTCCCGTAAAAGCTTCATCATCAATGCTATCAGCTGTGGCTAAAGCAAGGTCTAATTCACCTTGTTCTAATTGAATACGAGCTAAACGCACTTGTGCAACTGACTTAACAGCAGATACTTGAGTGTTAGAGACTACAAATTCTAATTGTTTCGCAGCTTCAGATAAATCTTCACTATCTATCGCTTTTTTAGCAAGCTCAAGAGCCATTAACAAAGAGTACCCGGTGTCGCTGTGAGTATCGATATAACTTTTGGCCTGACTAAAACCTTTGTCATCGCTAAGTAATTCTAAAGCAGCCTTTTCATATGCAATCGAAGCTTGTTCTTTCGTTTCAATTTGACTGTCATTGTAATAACGCCATCCATATAAACCACCAAGACCTAACACAGCCCCAACAATTAGCGCAGTACCATTTTCTTTCCAAAAGCGTTTAATTGCTTCGACTTGTTGTTCTTCAGTTTCAAACTGGTCCATTGTTTATTCCTCTTACAACTTGATTACCATATTGGTAACACTCAATATTAATATCTAACTTTGCAGTTTTATTTAGCAAATAAATTACTAACAAACGCCACTAGTTCATTTTTAGCAATCGTTTGTTGTGCTTGTTGATCACGCAAATATTTGACTGCAACTTGTTCTTGTTCAAATTCATTTTGGCCAATAATTAACGCTATATTTGCACCGCTATTATCTGCACGTTTCATTTGTTTTTTAAAATTACCACCACCGCAGTGATTCATTATTCTTAATTGCGGTAGATTATCTCGTAAATCTTCACTAATTAACCGAGCATAAAGTTCTACTGACTCATCCATAGCGGTAATATACACATCTACAGCGGGTTCAACATTTTTATCTAACTCTAAGGTTTGCAACATTAGCACTAAACGTTCCAAGCCCATTGCAAAACCGACGCCTTGTGTACCTTTTCCGCCTAACTGTTGCACTAAACCATCATAACGCCCACCAGCACAAACAGTCCCTTGAGAGCCAAGGCTGTCGGTTACCCATTCAAAAACAGTACGATTATAATAATCTAAACCACGTACCAAAGACGGGTTAACTCGATATTGGATACCTAACTTGTCTAATCGTTCACATAAACCTTGAAAATGTTTTGTCGAGTCTTCGTCTAAACAATCAATCAGTTTAGGCGCCCCCACTATGGCTGCTTGAACTTGTGGGTTTTTACTATCTAAAACACGTAAGGGATTAGACTCTAAACGTCTTAAACTATCTTCATCTAAATCAGCTTGTTTGGTTTTTAAGAAGGTCACTAATTGTTCTTTATAAGCAGCTCTTGCTTCAGCAGAACCCAAAGAGTTGATTTCTAAGGTGACATGTTCAGTAATACCAAACATTTTCCACAAACGGGCACTTAATAAAATAACTTCAGCATCTATATCTGGCCCTTCAAGACCAAATACCTCAACCCCGAACTGATGAAATTGACGATAACGACCTTTTTGTGGGCGTTCATGCCTAAACATTTGTCCCATATACCATAAACGTTGCTGCTGATTATATAACAAACCATGTTCGTTACCCGCACGGACAACACTTGCAGTACCTTCTGGACGTAAAGTTAAACTATCCTCATTACGATCGGCAAAGGTATACATTTCTTTTTCGACTATGTCAGTGACTTCACCGATTGACCGTTTAAATAAGTCGGTACTTTCAACAATAGGGGTACGTATTTCTTGATAACCATAACTGGCGACGACTTGGCGCGCAGTGGATTCAACGTACTGCCACAGACTTGTTTCTGTAGGTAAGCAGTCGTTCATTCCGCGAATTGCCTGAATTTGTTTCGACACTAACTGTAATCTCTTATTGCAATAATTAAAAAAAGCCCCGCATTATAGGGGCTTTGTGCTAAAACGTAAAACACTGGTTAGGAAATAACCTAGCTAAATAAGCATAAGCCTTAACTTAACTGCTTAATGGCTATTTTATTGCCCGCATCAATCTGACTGGCCTTGGCTCTGATCCGTTTTTCTAACTGATCAACCAGATCATCATTAGATAATCGTTCTTTCTGACGTTTACCGTCTAAATAAAAGCCACTCATATTACGAGCACCGGTTAAGCCTAAATCAGAAACCTCAGCTTCTCCCGGTCCATTCACCACACAACCAATAATCGACACATCCATGGGTGTTAATAAATCTTCTAATCTTTGTTCTAATGCATTGACTGTACTGATCACATCAAATTCCTGACGAGAGCAACTTGGACAAGCAATAAAATTAATGCCTCTAGAACGAATTCTCAGGGATTTTAAAATATCAAAACCCACTTTGATTTCTTCCACCGGATCGGCAGCCAAAGAAATACGAATTGTATCACCTATGCCCTCGGCTAATAACATACCTAAACCGACAGAGCTTTTTACTGCGCCAGCACGTATACCGCCGGCTTCAGTAATGCCTAAGTGCAAGGGTTGTTCAATTTGTTTAGCTAATTCTCGGTATGCCCCTACCGCTAAAAAAACATCAGAAGCTTTAACACTGACTTTAAACTGATCAAAATTAAGCTTGTCTAGAATATCCACGTGGCGCATAGCTGATTCAACCAAAGCAGCTGGAGTGGGTTCAGTGTATTTTTCCTGAATTTCTTTTTCCAAAGAGCCACCATTCACCCCAATACGAATTGGAATATTTTTATCACGGGCACAATCAACGACCGCTCTAACTCTTTCCATAGAGCCAATATTGCCTGGGTTAATACGTAAACAATCAACCCCGTACTCAGCCACTTTTAGGGCGATACGATAATCAAAATGAATATCTGCAATCAGTGGAATGCTAACTTGTTGTTTAATTAATTTAAACGCTTCTGCTGCATCCATAGTTGGCACTGAGACTCTTACTAGATCACCGCCCACAGCTTGAATTCTTTTAATTTGGGCAACAGTTGCTGCAACATCAGTAGTCAGAGTGTTGGTCATAGATTGCACGGCAATAGGCGCACCATCACCAATAGGAACATTGCCTACATATATGCGTTTTGAGGCACGACGTTTAATAGGAGAATCTGCAAACATGGTAATATTTTAACTCTAGATTATTCAGATAAAGGTAATTCGAACTTGGCACTGCGCCCTGGCACTATGAATGACATATCCACAGGCTGTCCATCATAAGAAATTTTCACTACTTCTGGCGCACCTAAAGTAACAACAAAAGGCGGTATACCCGTGATAGTCATGATCCTGCCTTTGGTTTTTACTCCGTAGGCAATATCTTCACCTGTTGCATCCGATATATTAGTCCAGCAGTTGTCTAAAAATTCAAAGACTAACTCAATAGGGGCTTCGGTTACCGGAACTTGGCTTGCAATAGGATCAAGGGTATTGGTTAATTCTGTGGAAACAGTGGCGCCATTGTCATTCTGTGTATCCTCCAAGCTAGATCCAACGGCTTCAACTTGTTCAGTAATAGTATCTTCAGTTTGCTCAATGACAGGTGGCAAGCTTAATTCATCAACAGAAATCTCTGACTCGACATCAGTCAATTCTGCAGTTGAGCTGGATTGAGAATAAGGTTTTAAAGATACGTTATCGGTTTCCTGCTCAATTGTTACAGTATTTTCAGAAAACAGACTTATTTCAGTTTCACTTTGTTGGAACCACCAAACCACAGCTAGAGCAATCACGGCAGCCACAATTAAATAAGTGACTAACATTAATTTGTCATCGTTAGCTTGATGGTTAAAGCGACGAGAGAAACTTTGTAGTTTTGCAGGCTCTTTTTTCTGAGTATTTAAAGCTTCAAATGCAGCAACAATTTCTGCTTCAGGTACATTAACCTGTTTAGCATAAAGCTTCAGGTAACCTTTAATAAAAGTTAGCGAAATATTAATGTCATAATTGTCTTGTTCAAGCTCTTCGATTAATGTCTTTTTTAAACGAATTTTTAAGGCGATATCATCTGGGGTTAAATTAACCGCCTCTCTCGCCTTTCTTAAAATCTCACCGGGCCCAATAATGACTACTTCTTTGTCTGGTACTTGTTCTTCGCTCATATTATTACATTACTCGTCAGAATTAGGGGATACAAGGCTTAATTTCATGCCATTGTATATAGCAGAGGCCTTGGATAAATTATTCCATTCTACCAAACGTTGCATTTTTATATTATACATAAGAGAAATTCGGTACAAATTTTCTCCTTTGGCAACAATATGATAGCTAGCTTGTAGTTTGTTCTCAGATTCTATATTGGACTGTGTGTTTTCTGCAATCACAACATCAGCTTTATTCGTAACACTTTCTTGCTTTGCTGCTGAAACAGTGTCGACCAATGGCAAAGGCTTATCACTAGTTGGCTTTTGTATTTTTAAAACTTTCTGCACTTTTTTAGGTTGCATAGCCACAGGATCTTTTGCTTTTAATAAGGCTATCACCTCTGGATGTGTTGGATACACCTTAACCAACATATCGGTATAGTCTTTCGCAGCAGCGTAATTGTTACTGCCTTTTTCAATTTTAATCGCCATTAACAAACTTTCGGGACTAACTTGAGCTATTCGTTCGTAGCGTCTTAATACATCACGGGCTTCTTGCCATTGCTGTGTATCAATCAGCGCTTCTACCAGAAGATATAAGCTATTACTTCTACCAGGTTGATGGTTAACGGCGCTGCGTAAATAACCAATTGCATCTTCAGGATAACCTAAACTACGGCTACAAATTGCCAAATTTTCGTAGGTTTCAGCACTAGAAATATAATTACTAGTATTCACCGCTTTTAAAAAATACTCTTTCGCTTTGGGGTAGTTACCATTTTCGCACAAAAATGCCCCATAACTATTGATGATATCGGCATTTTTTGGCTCTAAGTCCATAGCAAATTGATAAGCGTTTTCAGCCTTGTCAATTTCCTCTACTCTTTGGTAGTAATAGGCCATCGCATAATTCACATCTGCAGATCTAGGAGCAAACTCTAATGCTTTGTCTAAGTTAAATTTGGCTTGGCTATAATTACCATTTCTAAGATAAGTTAAACCTAAAGAAATTCTATTTTGTGCAGCTTTATTTTGATCAAAATCATCTGAGACAGAGTACAAACCATTTTGTCCTGCGCAACCAACAAATAGCATACCGATAAATAATAACGTGCAATTTATTCTTAACATAAAAAGTAGCTGTCTCATAAAAAAATCTATTGTGCCATTTTTACTGAGATATTTTCCCCTTTCAGCCTTTTTTTCATGATTCTTTTTGTTCTATCCACCACATCGCCTACTAATTGACCACAAGCAGCATCAATATCATCTCCACGAGTACGACGAACCACTACCACTAAACCATATTCCATCAAGACTTTAGCAAAACGGTCAATACGTGAATTGCTAGAACAGGTATACGGTGACCCCGGGTAAGGATTAAATGGGATCAGGTTGATTTTACAGGGTGTGCCTGATAGTACTTTCGCTAGCTGGTGAGCTTGGTCTGTACTGTCATTCACACCATTTAACATCACATACTCAACTGTGACTTTGCCTGAGTTGGCATTAGACTTAGCCAAATAACCACGAACACTGGCCAAAAACATTTCAATTGGATATTTTTTATTAACCGGAACTAATTCATTACGCAGTTCATTATCAGGAGCATGTAACGAAATGGCTAAGGCGACATCTATTTGATCAGCTAATTTATCAAGAGCGGGTACCACTCCAGAAGTACTAAGGGTTACGCGACGTTTCGATAAACCAAAAGCTAAGTCATCCATCATCAAATCCATAGCAGGAACGACATTTTTGACATTGAGTAAAGGTTCACCCATGCCCATCATGACGACATTCGTAATCGGTCTTCTAGCAGTATCGTTATTTAAACCAATAGTCACCGCCACTCGCCAAACTTGGCCAATAATTTCTGACACTTTTAGATTGCGATTGAACCCTTGTTGCGCAGTGGAACAAAAAGTGCATTCAAGTGCGCAGCCCACTTGAGAGGAGACACATAGGGTGGCTCTGTCTCCATCAGGGATCCAAACAGTTTCTACCTCTTGACCACCTTCTAAGCGCAAAGCAAACTTAATGGTGCCATCAGTCGCATTTTGTTGGTAAGCAATTTCTGGCGCTTTCACTTCGCAGTTAGCGATGAGTTTAGCTCTAAGCACTTTATTAAGATTTGTCATTTGTTCGAAATCAGAAATGCCTTGCTGATAAATCCACTTCATGACTTGGTCTGCTCTAAATGGCTTCTCACCTATTTCACTAAAATAGGCACGTAGACCTGCACGATTAAAATCAAGTAAATTTATTTTTGCAGTTTTGGGCGATACTTCTTTGGACGTCACAATAAACCTCAATGGTCAGAAAACACTGTATTCATTTTAACCGATTAGTGGGTCAATGCAGAGTTATCTTGGTAAATAATTCAAATAGCTGATAACACAAAAGGGAGCCGAAGCTCCCTTTTACTTATTGTACTGCTTTACTTAGCGTGTGCGTGGGCAAATTTCTTCATCAGAAAAGAAATATGCTATTTCACGTGCAGCTGATGCTGGAGCATCAGAACCGTGACAAGCGTTTTCATCAATTGATTCAGCATAGTCTGCACGTAATGTGCCGGCTAGTGCTTCTGCTGGGTTAGTTGCTCCCATGATTTCACGATTTTTTAATACTGCATTTTCGCCTTCTAACACTTGAACCATTACAGGGCCAGAAGTCATAAAAGAAACTAACGCACCGAAAAATGGACGTTCACTGTGTTCAGCATAAAAACCTTCAGCTTTTTCTTTACTTAAATGCACCATTTTAGAAGCAACAATTTTTAAACCTGCAGATTCAAAACGATTATAAATAGCACCGATAACGTTTTTAGCAACGGCATCAGGCTTAATGATAGAAAAAGTGCGTTCTAAAGCCATCTTTTTAACTCCAATTATAAATACTAAGTTAACCCATCGACAAATGAGTCATTAAAAATTTCGCGCGGATTATATGCAATAAATAGGCAAAAGACTAATAAAACCGAGGATTATGGCAAAATTACCGAGAACGGTGAACACCATGTTAGAAATGCGTTAGTCAGGTCATATTCTTGATCTGCTAAGAACTACTTCACCAATACAAAGCCTATATTTTTCTGTTAGACTTTATTTATTAACAAACCAAAGAAATACACGAGGCGTTTTGTGCTAAGAATGTTGTTTTTATTTCCGCTAGCTTTATGTTTAATTTGGACTGCGTATCTAAAATTACAAGGCTATACTCTAGGTCAAGGTAAACAGGGGTATATCTACATATTGGCATTTTCGACCGTTATTGCAGTGTTCTATACGGTTGTGCTGTGGATAACTCAAAGATAAATATCGTCAAATGAGCATAATCTTCTGACAATAAAAAAGAGCGATAACGCTCTTTTTTATTGTGCAAATTTCTATTACTTCTTATTGTAATATTTCGATATCCGCTTCAGCTCGTAATGATTCGATCACAGCTGAATATAGGTTTTGTGTTTTAAGTGAAGCAAGTTGAGTCTGTATGCTTGTTATTTGCATACTATCGGCAGCTTCACCTTCATTCACTTTCATTAATTGTACTAAACTTACATCGCCAGTTATCAAATCCACTACTTCAGTTTTGTTTTCAGCTAGTTTAAAAGTCGCTTCTATTATACTTCTAGAAACACCAGCTTCATTGCGAGTTACGGCAGTTTTATCTTCCCAACTTAACTCCATAGAATCGAGCTTAGCGGTAATATCTTCATTATTAGCCAGTTGAGTTTTAACATCTAAAATCCAATCTCGAGCAGCTTGCTGAGCCCCTTCAGCCAAAAGGGTTGACTTTATTTGCTGGTTAACTTCATCAAGGGCTTTGGTTCTCTCTTCTTCATGAGATGCGACTCTAACGACCATAATGTGGTTAGTCCCTAACTCAAGTACTTCACTGTTGACACCTTCAGCGATTAACTCATCACTGAAAGCACTGGCTACCACTTTAGGATTAGCCACAACTTGTGGAGGGGCAACACGAGTAAATAAATCAGTGGTCTGAATAGACTTGTTGGCAACCGCTGCTACTTCTTCTAAAGAATCAGGCATTTCGAAAGCCACTTCAGCAATACGTAACTGAAGTGCATAAAACTCTTCTTCCGCTTTACTGGTTTTGACTTTAGTCGTTACTTCATCTTTTACATCTTCAAATGCAGTTACTTCCTCAGGCTTAACATCAGTTAACTTAATAATGTGATAACCAAAAGAACTCTTAACTACAGAACTCACATCCCCAGCAGCATTTAGTTCAAAGGCAGCTTCTTCAAAAGCCGGATCCATAATGCCTTTACCGAACCAACCTAAATCACCACCGTTTTCAGCACTGAAAGTATCAGAAGAATATTCTTTAGCCAATTCAGCAAAGTCACCACCATCTTCCACTTTAGCCAAAACTGATTCAGCTAATGCAAGTACAGAGTCATCATCTTCGCTACTTTCAAATAAAATATGCGATGCCTGGCGTTCTTCAGATGTACGGTAGTCATTAATATTCTGTTGATAATAGTCAGATAATTCTTGTTCAGTGACCACTACATCAGACATCAGATCTTCAAGCGTTAACTCAACATAAGCTAGGCTGACTTTTTCTTCAGTATCGAACTGACTAATATTAGCCTGATAATATGTCGATATTTGCTCTTCAGAAACTTCAACTTTGTCATTAAACTTACTTGCAGGTACAGTCACATATCGTAAGTCACGAGTTTGTTGTTGTATCATATGCGCAAACTGAGCTTCATTTAACAACGCAAATTCGCTACCAATCAAAGATTGAGAAAGTTGTCTGCGTACCATATCAACACGCATATAATCTCTAAACGTACTAGGCTGATATCCTGCTTGGCGTAAAATCGCCAAATATCTGTCATTATCAAATTTCCCGTCAATTTGAAATTCATTCATACTGACGATAGCTTTTTTGATCTGCTCATCACTCACACGTAAACCTAGATTATCAGCCGCTTGATCCATTAGCTTTTCACCAATTAAGCGATCAAGTATACCTTTTCTAAAGTTTTGTAAATAACCAGCATCGCTGGTTAAAGTTGCAAAGGCATCGCCGTATTGCTGTTCCATACGAGCTCGTTCGTTTTGATAAGCTTTTTCAAGTTCATCAAGAGTGATTTCTTCGCCATTAACATTCGCCGCAACTGTTGCCCCCGAAGAGTTGATGTAGCTACCTACACCAGCAAACATAAAACTTAATATCACTAATCCTAAGATCCCCATGGCCCAAACGCCTTGTGATCCTTCTCTAATTCTTTCCAACATACTTAAGTCCAAACTCCAAATGAGCGGTTATTCGATAAGCTGAGAGGTTACCTCTGCCGTAAACGGGCGAGATTATATACTAAACAAGTAATATTATTAAGAATGTTTATTATCAAATAAAAAGTGTTTAGCGAATGAGGAATTCTGGTAAATCTTTCAACGGTATAAAAAAACTTTTGTTTCACAAAAACAAAAGGCGATGAAATCATCGCCTTTTAAAAAAAACTCGACTAATACTTAGTTACAAGCGTCTTTCAATGCTTTACCAGCTTTGAAAGAAGGTACTTTAGCTGCTGAAATTTGAATAGTTTCACCAGTTTGTGGATTACGACCACTACGAGCAGCACGTTCACGTACGGAGAATGTTCCGAAGCCAACTAACGCAACTTGATCACCATCTTTAAGTGCTGTAGTAACTGCAGTTGTTAGTGCGTCTAATGCACGACCAGCAGCAGCTTTAGAAATGTCTGCACTTGCAGCGATAGAATCAATAAGTTCTGACTTATTCAAAATATGAACCCCTTCATGTGTTATTTATTATACTAATGACTCGCAACATGCGAAGCCGGATTGTTATATCAAGCTTGAAACATAAATTCAAGCAACTTACAAAAATGTAACATTTATGAGTCGTCTCAATCCCTTTTGCGACAAGGCCTTAAGCGAATCTGGAACAAAGGCTACCATATCTTTTTACATAGTGAAGCCCTAAAACTAAAAAAATCAGAAAAAAAAACCTTAAAATGCTTATTTTTTAGACTTATTTGTCTTAACTGGAGTAAATTTCTCCGGATTTTCAGCTAAAGCCAAGACTAAGACCTCGTCAATCCATTGCACAGGATGGATATTTAAGTCCTGTTTTACGTTGTCAGGGATCTCTTCTAAGTCTCTTTCGTTGTCTTTTGGAATGATTACTGTCTTAATTCCACCACGATGAGCAGCCAATAATTTTTCTTTTAATCCACCAATTGGCAATACTTCACCTCTTAATGTAATTTCACCTGTCATGGCCACTTCACATCTAACAGGATTACCCGTCAATGTAGAAATCAGTGCTGTACACATGGCAATACCCGCACTCGGGCCATCTTTTGGAGTTGCACCTTCAGGCACATGCACATGAATATCTCTTTTTTCATGAAAATCTGTATTAATACGTAACTTTTCAGCGCGACTACGTACAACAGTCATAGCCGTTTGTATAGATTCCTGCATAACATTACCAAGAGAACCGGTAAATGTTGTTTTACCTTTACCTACCACTGATGTGGTTTCAATAGTCAGTAATTCACCGCCGACTTGAGTCCAAGCTAAACCGGTAACTTGACCAATTTGATTTTCTTTATCGGCTTTACCATAGTCGAAACGCTGTACTCCTAAATATTCTTTCAAGTTATCTTGATTCACAACAACTTGTTTTACGGACTTGTCTAATAAGATATTTTTCACAGCCTTACGGCAAATTTTAGAAATTTCTCTTTCCAAGTTACGGACACCCGCTTCCCGAGTGTAATAACGAATAATGCCAATAACGGCACTCTCTTCGATAATTAACTCGCCACCTTTTAGACCGTTACGAGATATTTGTTTTTCCATTAGGTGTCGAGTGGCAATATTCAGTTTTTCGTCTTCTGTATAACCGGATAAACGAATTACTTCCATTCTATCTAATAAAGGTCCTGGAATATCCATACTGTTAGAAGTAGCCACAAACATTACATCAGATAAATCGTAATCCACTTCGAGATAGTGATCACTAAAAGTACTATTCTGCTCAGGATCCAAAACTTCTAACAATGCAGAAGACGGATCTCCACGCATATCTGAAGACATTTTGTCTATTTCATCAAGTAAGAAAAGTGGATTCTTGACACCAACTTTCGCCATTTTCTGAATCATTTTACCTGGCATAGAACCAATGTATGTGCGTCTATGACCACGAATTTCAGCTTCGTCTCTAACCCCCCCTAAGGCCATACGAACATATTTACGTCCTGTGGCTTTAGCAATAGATTGTCCTAATGAAGTTTTACCTACACCTGGAGGACCTACAAGACATAAAATAGGCCCTTTAAGTTTTTTAACTCTTTGTTGCACAGCTAAATATTCGATAATGCGTTCTTTCACTTTATCTAAACCATAATGGTCTGAATTTAATACTTCGTCAGCCAAAGCTAAATTTTTCTTTACCGCACTGCGTTTGACCCAAGGTACATTTGTTAGCCATTCTATATAACTACGGACCACTGTTGCTTCAGCAGACATAGGAGACATCATTTTTAATTTATTTAGCTCTGCAGTAGCTTTTTTCTCAGCTTCAGCAGGCATTTTGGCATCAACAATCTTTTGATTTAATCCTTCAAATTCATCAACTGAATCTTCACCTTCACCCAGTTCTTTTTGAATAGCTTTCATTTGCTCATTCAAATAATACTCTCGTTGGCTTTTTTCCATTTGTTTTTTGACGCGAGTACGGATTTTTTTCTCAACTTGTAATAAGTCGATTTCACTTTCCATCAAGGCCATTAAATATTCTAGACGTTCGTTAATAGCAAGCATTTCTAATACTTTTTGCTTTTCTGCTAACTTTAATGGCATGTGAGCGGCCATAGTGTCAGCAAGACGTGCAGCATCTTCTATACCATTTAACGACGTTAACACTTCAGGTGGAATTTTTTTATTCAGTTTGACATAACCTTCAAACTGAGAAATAGCTGAGCGGATAAGTACTTCTTGTTCCGCTTCTGGTAACTCTTTATCTACTGAGCTTTTTACATTGGCAATAAAAAAATCTTCAGTGCTAACGAAGTCTTGAATTTCTCCGCGCTTATTGCCTTCGACTAACACTTTTACTGTGCCATCAGGTAACTTAAGAAGCTGTAAAATAGTCGCGAGTGTACCTACAGAAAAAATATCATCTACTTGAGGCTCATCAACTCCAGCATCTTTTTGCGCTACTAAGAAGATTTGTTTGTCTTTATCCATTGAAGCTTCAAGACAGCGGATTGATTTTTCTCTACCTACAAATAGGGGGATTACCATATGTGGATAAACTACCACATCACGTAAAGCCAAGACTGGAATTTCTACGTGATTTTCTCGCTCTTCTGTCATACTAGGTCTCGTACTAAGTCATTTATATTTTATCTTGTAAACTATATGGGGCTGGGCAGGTAAAGTTCAAACAAAAACAGTAAAACAATGTAAATAAATTCCATCTTCCATTTAAATTGATGAAGAAACGTTCGATAACAGTAATCACAGACATAAAAAAAGGCTCTAACGAGCCTTTTTTGCAAATTTTAAGTTTTATTCTGAAGCCGCTTTTTTCTCGACACTATTTTCATAAATCAATATGGGTTTTGATTCACCTCTGATAACAGTTTCGTCTATAACAACTTTACTGACATCAGTCATGGAAGGTAAATCATACATAGTATCTAGTAACACAGCTTCAACAATAGAGCGTAATCCACGAGCTCCTGTTTTTCTTTGCATTGCTTTTTTTGCAATGGCTTGTAATGCATCATCACGGAATTCAAGCTCTGTATTTTCCATATGGAATAAAGCTGAATATTGTTTAGTGATAGCATTTTTAGGCTCACGCAATATTTGAATTAACGCATCTTCACTTAACTCTTCTAAGCTAGTTAATACAGGTAAACGGCCAATAAATTCAGGGATCAAACCATATTTAACAAGATCTTCTGGTTCAACTTTTTTAAGTAACTCACCTTCTTTAGCTTTGTTTTCAGAACTCTTAATTTCTGAACCAAAACCAATACCTGTACCTGTATTAGCTCTTTGCTCAATGACTTTATCTAAGCCCGCAAATGCACCACCACAGATAAATAATATTTTAGAGGTATCAACCTGTAAAAACTCTTGTTGAGGGTGTTTACGGCCACCTTGTGGTGGTACCGAGGCGACTGTGCCTTCAATCAACTTAAGTAAAGCTTGTTGTACGCCTTCACCCGAGACATCGCGAGTTATAGACGGATTGTCTGATTTACGAGAAATTTTATCTATCTCATCGATATACACAATACCACGTTGCGCTTTTTCAACATCATAATCACACTTTTGTAATAATTTTTGGATGATATTTTCAACATCTTCCCCTACATAACCAGCTTCGGTTAATGTAGTAGCATCAGCCATAGTGAAAGGTACATCTAATAACCGAGCAAGTGTTTCTGCTAATAAAGTTTTACCACTTCCTGTGGGTCCCATTAGCAAAATATTACTTTTACCCAATTCCACACCTTCGTGTGTATCACCATTTCTTAAACGTTTGTAATGATTATACACAGCAACAGATAACACTTTTTTAGCGTGTTCTTGGCCAATAACATAATCATCTAAGTGGCTATGAATTTCTTTTGGAGTCGGCAATGCATCTTGTTTTTTCTGTGGAGAAATTTCTTTAATTTCTTCACGGATAATGTCATTACATAAATCAACACACTCATCACATATAAAAACGGATGGACCGGCTATTAATTTTCTGACTTCGTGCTGGCTCTTGCCACAAAATGAACAATATAAAAGTTTCTCGCCATCACTGTTTTTTTCATCACTCATTTACGATTTTTTCCTATCTTTGTACTTCTACTAAGTTTAACCAACTCACCGTCAATAATAATGAACTTCAGCTAAACTTAGCTTCAGTCATCTAATCACTTATCGCTTTTGGTATCAGGTCTATTAGTTAATACTTGGTCTATTAAACCGTATTCCATAGCTTCTGTTGCACTTAAAAAGTTGTCTCTATCGGTATCTTTTGCGACTTTTTTGTAATCTTGTCCAGTATGATCAGCCATCAAACGATTCAACTTCTCTTTAATAGACAGGATTTCTTTGGCATGTATTTCAAAATCAGAAGCTTGACCTTGAAAACCACCCAAAGGTTGATGGATCATTACACGTGAATTAGGTAAACAGTAACGTTTACCCTTTTCACCTGCAGATAACAAGAAAGCGCCCATACTGGCAGCTTGACCAATACAAACAGTACTCACGTTTGGTTTGATAAAGTTCATAGTGTCATAAATAGCCATACCAGCTGTCACAGAACCGCCTGGAGAGTTGATATACAAGAAGATATCTTTCTCAGGGTTTTCTGCTTCCAAAAAAAGCATCTGAGCGACAATTAGATTCGCCATATGGTCTTCAACTTGACCAACTAGGAAAATAACATTCTCTTTTAATAAACGAGAATAGATATCATAAGAACGCTCCCCTTTAGCAGTCTGCTCGACAACCATTGGAACTAAGGCGTTTGTAGGATCGAAATGTGTATTCATCATAGGTATATTTTCTTCACAAATAAAAATGCTCGGTATATACCGAGCATTTAAGCAGTTGCAGACTAGTTAAGTCAATTAACAAAAGACAAATTAAGCCTGTTTGTTCATGATCTCGTCAAATTTCTTCTTAACTTCTTTTACTTTTGCTTGATCAAGCAGTACTTCGACAGCTTGTTCTTCTAAAGCAACATTGTTCATTTGTTGAGTTAACTCGTCGTTAGACTTGTAATACTCAATCACTTCTTGCGGATCTTCATACGCAGAAGCAGCCGTTGCAATTAAAGCGTCAACTTTAGCTGCATCAACTTTAATGTCATTAGATTTAATCACTTCACCTAATAACAAACCAATACTTACACGCTTACGAGCGTTTTCTTCAAACAAGTTAGCCGGTAACTCAGGCATGTTATCAATGTTACCGCCTTGTTGTTGACTAAATCTCTGTTTAGCTTGCTCTCTAAGCACATTAATTTCTTGCTCAACTAAAGATTTTGGTAAATCAATTTCGTTGTTTTCAAGCAAACCATTAATGACCTGCTCTTTTACCGATGCTTTCAAAGTTTGATCAAGTTCGCGCTGCATATTTTTACGTACTTCATCATTTAGCGCATCGATGTTGCCATCTTCAATACCAAATAACTTAGCAAAGTCTTCATCTACTTTAGGTAAATTTAGCTGCTCAGTCTTTTTGATAGTGATAGTAAACTTCGCTTCTTTACCTTTAAGGGCTTCAGCGTGATAATCTTCCGGGAAGGTCACTTCTGCAATGACTTCATCACCAGTTTTGGCACCAACGATTGGCTTTTCAAAACCTGGGATCATGCGATCTTTACCCATTTCAAGTTCGAAATCTTCAGCTTTTCCGCCGTCGAATTCCTCACCATCAATAGTGCCAACAAAGTCCATTGTCACTTTGTCATCTTTTTTGATTTTACGTTTTACTTCTTTGTAGTCGGCGTGTTGCTTACGTAACGTATCCATCATATCACTTAAGTCTGAGTCAGAAATTTCAACAACAGGCTGTTCTACAGTGATTTTATCAACGTTTTTAACTTCAACTTCTGGATAAACTTCAAAAGCCGCAACAAATTCTAAATCTTTACCATCTTCATCTGTTTTCATTTCAAAAGAAGGCATACCCGCTGGGGTAATTTTTTCTTGAGTAATGGCTTGATAGAAGTTTTGTTGCATCACTTCACCAGCAATCTCCTGACGTACAGCTTGACCGTAACGTTTTTTAATAACGTTAACTGGTACTTTACCTGGACGGAAACCATTGATTCTCTGGGTTTTAGCTAATTGTTGTAAACGAGATTTAACTGCAGTGTCAATCGACGCTGCAGGAACGGTAATAGTAAGACGGCGTTCTAAACCTGTAGACGTCTCAACGGAAACTTGCATTCTTCTACCTCAACTATGCGCTAACATGCGCTTATTTTATGATTACTAATAGGTTCTTAAGGGACGTAAAAAAATTTAACTGAAACACCTATTACGCCCGTCTACTTCAGTGAGCTTCAACTTACAAGTCACTTCAGAATCACCTGATAAAAAAGACGCAGTAGTATAGCGATAGCATTACAGCAAGTCGAGAATAAACCCATAAAAATTTTGGTTTAGTACAAAAAAGGAAGAAAGAAGAGGATAAATCTTAAATAAAGTAGCGAATATTGGATATTCAGAAAGCTATTAAAGTAAGTTATTGGATATAACTTAGGATGAATTACAAAATGTTGTTAATTGTATTCTTAATAATGGTGCGGAAGGAGAGACTCGAACTCTCACGCCGTGAAGCACTGGAACCTAAATCCAGCGTGTCTACCAATTCCACCACTCCCGCGAGTGGGGTGAACGATGGGGCTCGAACCCACGACAACCGGAATCACAATCCGGGGCTCTACCAACTGAGCTACGCTCACCACAGATAAATTGCAGTAACTTTAAAACTTACTTTCTCAACCTTTTGTTCACATACTTCGCCAGATAAGATTCTAACTAAGTGGTGGTCCCAGAAGGATTCGAACCTTCGACCCACGCCTTAGAAGGGCGTTGCTCTATCCAGCTGAGCTATGGAACCTAAGGTGTAAATTGAGAAAATGGTCGGTGAGACAGGATTCGAACCTGCGACCCCTTGGACCCAAACCAAGTGCGCTACCAAGCTGCGCTACTCACCGACTTAACCCGAAGCGTTTTCTCTATCTCGTTTCGAGGAGGCGCATATTACAGTCGCCCCCCCACCTCGTCAAACACTTTTTAAAAAAAACTTTCTGTTTGCTCAAAATCAAAGCAAAATGAGCATTTTTAACTCACAACGTTCACAAAACGACCATTTATTTATCCTTTTAATAGCGGGTGGTCTTTCGGTAATTTGTTCTTTAGCCAAACCGCTAATTTATGTTTCATGCTTAATAAGTCTTCAGAATCTGCGGGTAAAGGGGTAATCAACTTATCATTGGCTAATAATCTATAGATGCATTCAACTTTTTGTTTAGCCGAATCAGTTGCAGAAAAAGTTTTAAAACCACGATTTTTGGCATAAGCCTCTCCGACTACTAAGGCTTTTTTAAGTAACTGTGTTTCGTTTGGAATTTTTTTCAATTTTTTACTCCCTATAAACTGTCCAATAAATAAATCTACTGAAGTTTTTCTAATACTAGAATTATTAAACTACGTTATAACATTAAGTGAATGAATTGGCTTAAGAATTATTATTGATTAGCAATTTTTTGTACTTACTCAATTGCGATTAAGCCCTGCCTTATGGGACAATAACCATATTCAAATTAAGGTTTATAGATTTATGCCTGCACAAAAAATTGACGGCGCAGTAGTCGCTAAACAAATTCGACAAAATGTAGCAACTCAGGTTAGTGCTATAGTTTCTTCTGGTAAAAGAGCCCCTGGATTAGCAGTAGTGCTAGTGGGTAGTGATGCTGCATCCCATGTATATGTAGACAAAAAGCGAAAAGCCTGTGAAGAAGTAGGATTTGTTTCTAAATCCTTTGATTTACCTGCGAGCACAAGCCAACAAGAATTGTTAGATATCATAGAGCAGCTAAATGCTGAGCCAAAAATTGACGGGATTTTAGTTCAGCTACCTTTGCCTGCCGGCTTAGATGCAGAAGAAATATTGGAAAAAATTGATCCTAAGAAGGATGTAGACGGTTTCCATCCATACAATATAGGGCGCTTAGCTCAAAGGATACCGGCATTACGCCCTTGTACTCCGAAAGGGATAATGACATTAATTGAGTCTAGCAAACGTCCTATTAAGGGTTTAGATGCTGTCATAGTAGGTGCATCAAACATAGTTGGTCGTCCCATGGTGATGGAATTATTGTTAGCTGGGTGCACAGTCACCTGTTGCCATAAATTTACTCAAGACTTAAAAGCTCATGTGCAAAGAGCCGAGCTACTAGTTGTTGCAGTAGGTAAAGCTAACTTTATTCCTGGAGATTGGATTAAAGAAGGGGCAATTGTCATAGATGTGGGTATTAATCGTAATAGTGATGGCACATTAACTGGCGATGTGGACTTCGAAGGTGCAAGTCAACGTGCAGGTTGGATCACCCCTGTACCGGGTGGGGTGGGTCCAATGACAGTCGCCAGCCTAATAGAAAATACTTTAGAAGCCTATGTGAAATATCACTCTTAATTATGAGTGATAATTATCAATTAGCCGATGAGCATTTTATTGTTCTAGTTAAACACTGGATCAATACCGTAATTATTGGCCTAAACTTTTGCCCTTTTGCCAAAAAAGAAATGGAACAACTAACCATTAATTATTCGGTCAGTGACAGCAAAAGTATCAATCAAGCTTTAGAACACCTTATCAATCAGTTCACTTTATTAGATCAACAACCAGAAATACAAACTAGCTTGTTGATTTTCTCTCAAGGTTTTAGCGACTTTGATGATTATTTAGACTTAGTGGAATATGCCAATGGATTAGTCGCCCAAGGTGGCTATAGTGGCATTTACCAGCTAGCTACATTCCACCCAGATTATTGTTTTGCAGGTGAAACTGACACGGATCCGGCCAACTATACCAATCGCTCCCCCTTCCCTATTCTGCATATATTGCGTGAATCAAGTATCGAACAAGTACTTAAACGTTATCCTAACCCTGAGAATATTCCGGCCAATAATATAAATAAAGCCCGCAAGTTAGGTGTTGATAAATTAAAAGCATTATTACACAAAAAAGCCACGTAATTCTCAACAGAAAAATACGTGGCCTATGAATTGGTGGGACTTCATTATTAATTTTCTGGGGCACCTTCTTCCACAAAAGCATCCACATTGTCATCAATACTCTGAGTAACTTCAGCCAAAAAGTCTTCAACTTGTTTATTTAACTGCTGGGCAGAAAATGTTGAAACTTGATAGTAGTAATTTTGCCAATATTCCTGAGCATTATCAGAGGAAAAATTAAGGTAATAAATATCTTTGGCTTTACTGACAATCAGCTTGAATTGGACATTCTGCTTTGTCACCAGATTAAGTTCAGTTTCCCTCTCTAAGGACTGAATGAAATATTCATCAGCAGATATTATTTCTTGATAATCAATGTTGGTTAGACTAGAGACAAATCCAGTTAACACACCGTCATATTGTAATGTGCGGCCATCAGGTAACTGCTCCAAAGTAAACTCTGCAATATCATCGTTATAAAGCATGCTCCAATTGTGTTTATCAACTCTAGAAACACTAACAATATCTTCGCTTTTGTAAGGTAAAATCGGGTGTTTAAACCAACTAAATTGATCAATCGGCAAGTTAATATTTTTATCTAATCGCCAACTTTGATTTTCATTAGGTAAGCGTACATAGTTGCCTTCACCAAGATTAACTTGATTACCGATTAACACCTGCCAAGTTTTAGTACCTATAGCGATAGTCACCAACCTAGCTAAACTATCTTCTTGGTTTATACCTTGCAGTCCTAAACGTCCATGATTTTGTTTTAGTTTGGTTTTTGCTTCAATTAATTTAGCCTGCATTAATGTGTTAATAAGGTTGGCTAATTTGCGTTTATCAACAGGATATAATTGCCCCGTATACCCCAACTCAGCCAACCAGGTATCTTCAGACTTCACCGCTTTAAATAAGGTACCACTGCTATTTTCTATCATCACACTATCAACATCAGCGGCAACAGAACTTAAATCAGCAAACAATAATTCAGACTCAAATTCGCTATAACTTGGCTTTTGCAGTATCCAAACACCGACTCCAATAGCAATCAATAACAATAAACTTAGAACTGATAACTGCTTATTCATGCACTTACCCCTTCTTTTTTCACCTTAGCCTTTTTAGGCTTGGTTCTAAACAGTGCACGTAATAAAGCTAACAATAAAATCAAACACAGGGGAGCCACGGCGATGTTTAATAGCTTTAACACATTGCCTAAACCTTCTATATCTTTGTCTAATTGGTGTCTCACTTCACGTAAAGACTTACGTATAGACACCCTTTTTTGCATAAACTGGTCTATAGCCACCTGCTGTTGTGGAGAAATCACCAGGGAGCCATCTTCTCCTTGCTGACCTTGTAATTGCATCAACTGTTGTTCTGTTTCATCCAATTGCTGTTGTAATAACTGTTCTTGTTCTCTGAATTTTTGTTCAGCCACCACAGTTAACTCATCGACTTTAGTAAATGGACGAGCAAATGTGCCTCTACTTCTAATACTAATCAAAGCATCACTACCGCCCATGTTTTCTACTGCATTGGTAATAAAATCACCATTGTTAGCAAAAGGCGTGGCAATCATTTGACCAAAGAAGTTAGATTGTTGAACCCAAAATCTATCTGCCAACATGTCTGTATCGGCCACCACCATCACATTTAACTTATTGGTAGAATCTATATAATTAGAATTATCACTGCCTTCTGGAGCTTCAGCAAAAGCACTACTCGCTTTACCCAAAACTCTCGCCGCTAATACGTGTTGTGTATTACTGGTTTGGTAAACCTTAGACAACTCTAGGGGATCTCTAGTTTGTGCGTAAAGGTTAGTATCAATTAAATCAGAGTTTACAGTGGATTTTATAAGAGGTTGCCAATTTGACTGGCTGCCTTTTAATTTAGTTAAGACACCAAAAGAAGCGCCATTTAACAACTCTAAATTAGCACTGACAATATCTTCGCGGTCTAGTTGTTCAGCATTAAAACCAACAAAACCAAAATGCCTAGCAACATCGCCTGTTGGGGTGCGAATATCTAATCCAGCCATTGCATCCAATAATACTTTGGATGTATCAAACTCTATGCCCCAAGCATTAAATAACTGATATAAACTTGAGCTATTAGCCCCCTCCATTAAGCCTGTCATCATTGCCATTTGATCAGATTCATTGTGCGGGTCAACAAAAGTTAAAACTTTTCCACCTTGTAAGGCATATTGATCAATCTCATATAACAAGTTTTCGCTATAGTTTTGTGGATGGATCAGTAACAACACATCTGTATCTTCAGGTAAGTGGGTAGTGTCACTGCCTAAGGTTTCTACTGAATACAATTGTTGTAGCTGGCTATAAAAAGTCCATTCAGGATCAGCTTGTCCTGTCATCGGATTTTGCCCACCACTAATAGGTAAATCCGTGATCAATGTCAATTTAACAGATTCAGGTTCACTCAATTGATGGATTAATTTACTGATGTCGTATTCCAAAAAACTTTCTTTTTGAGGATCAAAAAATGCAATGACTTTTTGTTCATCTAAAGCGTTAGTCGCTGCTAAGCCCATATAAACAGCTTCACCCGCAGCACCAATATTTGCCGCAGTTAAACCAAATTGACTGGCCTGATCCTCCTGTTCTGAAAAAGCTACAGGATCTAACACTTGTAGTTTTAATTTACCTTCAGCTAAGGTTTCGTATTCGGTTAATAAACTTTCAACACGATTGGCATAATTACGTAAGCTGGTCATGTTTTTTGAGGCTTTATCAGAAAAGAAGAAGTACAAATTTATTGGTTCATCAATTTCTTTTAACACTTGTTTACTGCCTTCAGACAAGGAATAAACTTGGTTTTCGGTAAGGTCTAAACGCACCGATGATAAAAGTTGGTTGTTGATAAAAACTAGGACAAAAAATAAAATTGCCACCAGCAATAAACTAAGAGAAGAAGTCAATTTGCTTTGGGTATTTTTTAACATGACTAGTCAGCCTTCTTTTGTTCAATTAATACTAAACCGGCAAATAACCAGCAAACTGTGACTAATAAAAAATATCCGAGGTCATCTAAAGCAATCACACCTTTGGCCATAGCTTCAAAGTGAGTTAAAAAGCTAAATGACGCCACTGTATCTATTACTATATTAGGTGCCCAAGCTTTAAAGGCATCTAATACAATATTGCTGCCACTAACCACAAATAAGAAACACACCACCACAGATAAAATAAAGGCGATAACCTGATTTTTAGTCACCGCGGACATACATAAACCAATGGATAAAAAGGCGCCAGACATTAACCAACTTCCTATATACGCTGCCACAATGATACCGTTATCAGGATCTCCTAAATAATTCACAGTTAGCCATAAGGGAAAGGTTAATAACAGAGACAAGCCTAATACAGCCCATGCAGCTAAGTGTTTCGCCAGCATAGCTTGCCAAATACTGATAGGTAGGGTCATCAATAGCTCAATGCTGCCACTTTTACGTTCTTCAGACCAACTGCGCATTGCAATCGCTGGCACTAAAAACAAATATAGCCAAGGATGGAAATTAAAGAATGGCAATAAATCAGCTTGACCTCTTTCATAAAGTCCACCAATAAAAAAGGCAAATACACCTGATAAAATTAAAAATATACCAATAAAAACATATGCGACAGGTGAGGCAAAAAAGCTCGAAAATTCTCGCTTAAATAAAATACCAATATTACCCATTAGATTCCTCCTGTGTAATTTGTCTAAAGACATCATCTAAACGACCTTGCTCTACAAACAAGCTATCTACAGGTAATTTACAACGCTGAGCATGAGCAGTGACTAGATGTAATATATCTGCGCCTGGCTTAGGAAATAACGTCACACGGCCAGTTTCAAAGTCTTCTTCCATTTCAGCAACACCTTCTAACTCACCCAGTTCTGAAGCATCGGCTCGATAACTAAAATGTAGTGTCACTGCGCCATAATATTTAGATAATCTATTCAGAGCATCTGGTGTATCACTAAATAACAATTTACCTTTAGCAATGATCATTACCCGATTACACACGGCGGCCACTTCTTCTAAAATATGAGTAGAAATAATCACAATTTTATCTTTTGATAAATTTTTAATCAGTTCACGTACGTGGTGTTTTTGGTTTGGATCTAAGCCATCAGTTGGTTCATCTAAAATTAAGATGTCTGGGTCATGAATTAATGCTTGGGCTAATCCCACTCTGCGCTTGAAACCTTTTGATAAATTTTCTATGGGTTTATCTAATACCTCTTGTAGTTCAACTTGCCTAACTACATCCTCAATACGCGCGTCTTTTTCTTTTCCTTTAAATCCTCGTACTTGAGCAATAAAAGTCAGAAACTGTAAAGGAGTCATATCTCCATAAGCTGGAGCCCCTTCAGGCAAATAACCTATTCTCTTTTTAATGTCCATTGAGGAGTTTTCAAAGGTTTGAGCAAATATTGTGATATCACCTTTGGTAGGTGGGAGGAAACCAGTTAACATTTTCATGGTGGTTGACTTACCTGCACCGTTTGGCCCTAAAAAGCCTACTACATCACCAGGTTTTATGTCGAAAGATAGATCATCAACAGCGGTATAACTGCCAAATGACTTAAATAAGTTTTTTACTGAAATCATAGCAATCCTATAATGGCCAAAATTCACGCTGCTTATATATGGTGATAATCACATTATTTTCAACATTTTTAACCTAAAGTTTATAATAAAACCTAACTAAATATTTAAAGCATATTTCTTCACTTGGAAAAACCTCTGTTCTGTCATATTGTTCCACTATGGAAAATATTAGAACATCATCACTTATCGCCCCTTTAACTGCACAAAGCAAATATTCTGTGTTTAAAAGAATTGGCAACTTGTCTTTAGTTTTACTAGCGATAATTATTTGCACAAACCTCTGGCTACTCAATTCAGAACAAGCGGCAAACTGGCATAAAAAGCAAGCCAATCAATTAGGCCAGAGTTTGTCCAATTTGGCTGCCCATATTTTAGTCGAAGCAATCAGAAAAAATGACTCAAAAAAGTTAACTCAACAATTAGCATTTATTGGTGAAGATCCGCATGTGTTATCCGCTTCAATTTATGACAACAAAGGCACAATATTAGCTAACAATAAAATAGCAACTTCTGTTGTTGCCATCTATAAATTAAATTCAGCTACGCCTTTAGTTTTCGTGAAGAAGATAAAATACCAAGACGAGTTGATTGGTTATTTACGTATTATGTTAAAAGAAGAAGAAGTAATGAAGTACCACAGTGAATATCAGCTGCAATTATATCAACAACTAATCGTCTTAATGTTATTAGCTGGGGTGGGAGGAATATTAATTGCCAGAGTGTTCTATAAATTTAGATACAGAATGGCACACAAATAACTGTATTACCAAGCCCTGCCAGTAGTTAATACATCATAGGGATTTAATTCACTAATCGAAGATTTAAGTTCTTCTTCAATACCATCTAACTGCTTGAATTTTTTACAAAACCATCTAGCTTTATGTTTTAACATATCCAGCGGGGGAGCATCTACTGAGTTGATATTATTCTCAGAATTTTCTAACTGCTTAGCGATAGCTGCCACTTTCTCTTCGGTCGTTTGTTCACTGACCACTAAACCACCAATTGCTGACAGCACGCCGCCAACCGAAGTATTAATAGCTTGCTCAATTTGCTCTTCTAATTCTTTATCAACCAAATCGTCCACTTGCTCTAACCTGCCAGGCCCCATATAAAAATGGTTATTCGATTGAATAAACTTTTCTTTAACGCTCATTTTGACTTGTTTTAAGGACTTCTGTAGTTTTTGTTGGCTAGCATCATCTTTGACTAAACCACCATAAACTTTTTCTATAGTGGCCACTGCTAATTCAACCCCCTCATTCGCTAAGAAGATCATTTTGGGCACCACTTTATGAAAACCTTTCGATAATTCGCTTAATGTTTGATTTTGCTTTTGATCTAATTCAATCCACTCACCTTTAACAAAAAGTTGTGAATTACCATTAATTTGATATACAGTTCTGCCGCCATCATCAATGATTCGGATCTGTTTATCAGTCACCAGAATGCCAAAGTTGAGGGAAACCTCACAGTTATTGTTAGCCAGCACTGTGCTGCTAAAAAAGAATAAAAAGAATAATTCGAACCGCATCAACTTCCACGAATAAATTTGTAATAACATCAGAAAGAACTAGTGTGCCAATATCAATCTAAAATGCAAATAAGATCAGATAGGACAAACAAAAGATCGGTTAATCAACATTACGTACTAAACGGGTAAAAACGAATAAATTCTTCTCTTTAATTGAGTTACTACTATTAAAAAAAGCCACCACCCAAGAACGCTGAGGATCGATTACTGAAGGAGTTGAACTCCAAAAATCATCTGACGGGGTATTTGGGAAGAAAATTTCATTAATCGCAGGACGAACACATTTTCGTTCAGTTAAGCTAGATAACTCTTTCACATTAGGCACCCTCCAGCCTAATTTATCGGCATATTTATAACCATGAGCCGTTTGTAACGCTTGCTGCCAAGTGAGCTCACTGGCATCACCAGTACAGGTCTCACTCTCCCATGTCTGACCTAAGCTACAACGCATCCAAGTTAACCCTAAAATCTGATCAGTAACTGTCCCGTCACCATTATCAAGAAACTCTTGTGCTTGAGCCGTTTCATCAAAATCAACCAAACAAGTTTGGCTAATGGCAGAAAAACACCAAAAACAGCAAATTAAAATAAATACCTTCATATTATCGCCCTGCCCTAACTAAACGAATGTGCGCTGCAGTTGATTTATTCAAAAAATTATCATTACCTGAGGTGAAATCTATCGCCCAAGCATTTTGCGCACCTAATTCAGACATCCCATCAGCACTTGAGTCTTGGGTCCAGTACCATACAGGTGAACCTAATGATGTTGTGGTGTAGGGAAAATATAATTCATCAACTGTTGGTGAAGACGTTTTACCAAAATGTACGATGGATAATAATTCTTCGTGGGTAGGTAAACGCCAATCTCTAAAATTACACAACCCTTGAGTATTAACTGCCGTGATATACGCACTGGTATTACATAAAGCAAGGGTACAACTGGCATTAGCACCTAACTCATCGCCTAAATATAGATCTTCATCCTCACTTTCTTCATACCAACTAACTGTACTGCTACTGGTATGTAAACCGGCACTATCAAAGGCGGTTTTTACTTCCCAAACTAAGCCAGTAATATTATCTCTAATGCAACTCCAATCTTGCGTAGGATCGTCTACTTCATCTCCAATCACATCTAATTTAGTAAAATCAAATCCTTGTTCTCCCCTTCCAGCTTTAGCAGACATGCCATTTTGATAAATAACATCTTGCCCTCGCTGACCATCTTGCCCCGGAAAATCAGCCTGATAACTACTCAACACTTGTGAATTATTAGCTTGTTGGGAGACACCAGTATCGTTCAAAGGTTGAATCGGCAAAGGTTTAATTGTGACAGTCACACTGTCTTCCACTTGATTGCCTTGCTTATCTTCTATTTGCAAAGTAAAAGTCAGATCTTGAGAGCTTAAAACAGTGGGTGCAATGGCAAAAGTTTGTAAGTTATTACTGCTGTCAATCACAGGCGCATTTTCTGAGTCATTTAACCAATTAGCAATCAGAGGTCTAGAAGCTGCGATATTAGTACTTGCCACACCATTTAGATTAATCGATTCTCCAGAGAACACTTCATGACTGACTCCTGCTGCAATTTTCGGTAGCGTTTGGCTGGCACTTTGGATATTCAAATCTACAATTTCTGTATCCACAGCCCCTTCCTGATCTGTCACTGTCACACTTATACTGATCACATTCGGTTCATCTAAAATAGGAGTAATAAAAGATAAAGTACCGCCTAATGTATTCACCCCTGTTAATACTGATTCACCGGCGGTTTGTTGCCATAAATATTCGGCAATAGCGGCAGTATTTGTCGGAGGATCCGAATCTAGGCTGTTAGCGGCATTTAAAGTAATGACCTCTCCGGCAGGAAATTGATTAGCAGACAAACCGGCAAAGTCAGGCACAGTTAATACGGCAGTAGGCAAGTCATTGACTGGTGCAATAGTAAATATCACTTCATCAGTTCCACGATTACCTTCCTCATCTAACACCACAGAAGTAAAAGTATAAGTTAAAGTCTTAGTGGTAATAGGCGTGGTAAAAGTTGCTAAACCTGTACTTGTATCATCGTGGGTAATCTCTAACGCAGGGCTGGCGCGCCACGAAAAGGATAAATTTTCTGATTGACCGGTCGCTTGGGCATTAAGATTAATGACAGTTTGTTCATTAATGATTTGATCTCTTCCAGCATTGACTATTACCTTGGCCCGTTCCTCATTAGAATCACTATCAAGTGATCCACCAGAACAACTGGTCAATAAAACGCTCACCACTAAGATAACGGTTAATAGTTTTTGCACAACTTTCATAAATCAAGTAAACCAAAGTAAAGTAATTATATCGAAGGATGAAAGTTAATATGCACTTAGCATACCAGCCAAGCTTTTCAGAAAGGAGAAGTGAGAAATAAATTCACTTATGGACGAATATGCTTCGACCATAAGCCAATTTCACAATAACGTAGATTAGGCACCGGTTTTTATATCTTCTAGATGATACTTATCAATTAATGAGTATAAAGTAGGGCGTGTCACGCCTAATAACTCAGCGGCTTTTGACATGTTTTTTTCAGCAACTAGATAAGCGTTACGAATAGCACGGCTTTCAGCATGTTCTCGTACTTCTCTTAAATTCAAAGAGTCAAGTGAAGGCCCTTCATCTTTTACCACTAAACTTAAATCGTCTGCTTGGATTAGGTTACCTTCAGCCATAATCACAGCTGATTTTAATTTATTCTGTAATTCACGAATATTGCCAGGCCATTTATGTTGTTTCATGGCCAAAATAGCCGAGTCGCTGAAACCTTTAATTTTGGTTTTAAACTCTTCGTTGTATTGAGCTAAGAAAGTTTTAGCTAATAAAATAACGTCGTTATCTCGTTCACGCAAAGGAGGGATCATAATACTGATTTCACCTACCCTATAGAATAAATCCTCGCGAAAGGTCTCTTCTGCCACCATTGATTGCACATCTCTATGAGTTGCACAAACCACACGAATATCCACAGGAATTACGCTACGTCCGCCTACTCGTTCAATCACTCGTTCTTGTAAAAAACGTAACATTTTCGCTTGTAAACCTATTGGCATATCACCAATTTCATCTAAAAACAAAGTACCATTTTGTGCGGACTCAATTTTACCTGGGGTGGTTTTATTGGCTCCCGTGAAAGCACCTTTTTCATAACCAAACAATTCACTTTCTAATAAATTTTCAGGAATAGATGCACAGTTGATGGCTATAAATGGTTTGTCTTTACGTAAACTATGTTCGTGAATACTACGAGCAAACACTTCTTTACCTGTACCACTTTCCCCCAGTAATAATGTACTAATATCGGTTTGGGCAATACGTTCAGCTTTACGGCTAGCCAGCAATATTCCTTCACTCTGACCTAAAATTCGGTCCATCGAAGGCGCAACCGAAGCTAAATGACGATTTTCCATTTCCAAATCAAATAAGTTAATTGCTCGGCCAACCAAAATTTGAATAGTGTCTGAGTCAATCGGTTTTTGATAAAAATCATAGGCACCAATATCAATCGCTTTTAAGGCATTTTTTTTGTCATTATTGCCAGTCACCACGATCACTTTGGTTTGTGGTGCTAACGCTAGAATTTCCTCCAGAGTAGCTAAACCTTCGCTGGCATTAGTTGGATCCGGTGGTAAACCTAAATCTAAAGTCACCACTTTGGGTTCATAACGTCTCAGTTGTGCAATCGCCGAAGCACGATCTTCAGCAAAAACCACTTCGTAACCACTAAAGCTCCATTTTAATTGTTTTTGAATACCTAAATCGTCATCCACGACTAAAATTTTATCCATGTAACAAAACCCTTATATTTACAATATTGACTAGTGAGCTGGAATACGTAAGGTAAAAATACTACCTACTTGTTCTTCGCTATTTACTAACAGTTGCCCGCCAATTTTCTCTAGATAAGCTTTGGCATCAAATGCACCAATTCCCATTCCGGCATTTCCTTTAGTTGTGTCAAAAGGTTTAAAAAGCCGCGTTCGGATAAACTCATCGCTCATACCTGAACCATTATCTATAATTTTTACTATGATGAATTGTTCGTCAAGTGATTTATCAACACTAACCTTTACTTCACCCTGATCACTTGTTGCTTGTTGTGCATTACTAATTAAGTGATACATAACGTTACTTAACTTATCTTGATCTAACACTACAGGTAGTTCATCGATGATTTGCAAGCTAGGTTTAGGAAGATAACTACCACAACGTTGTTCTATGACTTGTTCAATACAATGAGATAAAACAACTAAACTCTCAGCGCCTTTGGGCACAGTATTTTTTTCTGTCAACTGACGTAGCATTTTATCCATACGTGCTTTGGTATGATGCAATGTTTCAAAAGTATCTTCAATAAATTCAGGATTATCTTTATGTTGCTCAGCATTACATAAAATGAGATCAATTTGTGCTAAAACATTTTTTAAATCATGCACCACAAAAGCTGACATACGTGTAAATGCAGAAAACTGAGCGTTTTCTGCCAACTCTTGGGCAGCCAAATGATGAAAAATAAAATTAGAAATTTGTGCATTGACCACAGTCAAATAGTCTCTTAATTCCCAATTTAATTTTTTATTGGTATTATCGTCTCCCTTTATTGCAACTAGCCCCCACAAAGCATCTTCTTTGTACATAGGAATAACCAATTGAAACGAGACATCATTTAACAATGCATGATTCACTTTCAACCCTTCATACATAAAAGGTTTAACCCGCAGCTCTTCGATATCGACTATCCAGTTTTTAGTTTGGAAAAAATCACAAAACTCTAATAAAACAGTTCGTTCATTTGCTGTTATTTGTTGGCTGTCGATATGTGCTAATACTTCTAATCTACCGTTATTTAACTTAATGAGGTTTCCTTGACGATAATCAAAAGCTTGAATAAAACCTCTCAATCCTGTTGCATAAACGTTACCATCTGGGTCACCTTCATCCAGACACTGAGTTAATTTCAACCATTCATTACGATAATCAAATTGGTTGGCAAAAAAATGTTTGGTAATAAATACTTTTATTTTAGTTCTAAAACTTAAAGACAAAAACAAAGTGCCCAGTAATGCCAAAGACAATGCCACAAGCACTATTTGGATGGTCGTACTCCATTCTCCACCAAAGTACTGCACTGCATAACCAATAAGAGCCATGATGAATAAATATCCACCGGCAACCATTAATAAAGTACTGTGCATCACCACTTCACGAGAAATATATATTTCAACTCCCCAAGTTTTCACTCGCCTAATGGCTAAGATCAAGAAGGGAATAAATGCAGTGTAGATATATCCTCTAGCAGCAATATAACTGTAATGAATGTGTTCAACCATTAGCGCATTGGCAAAAGTAACAAATTCAAAAATACTAGTAGCAGCGAGATACAAAACAAGGGGTTTTAAAGCCCAAGCATTATCACCCGCTTGACGGTACATCACCTCAAGTAACACTAACACTTCTAAGGCAATCATAGTCTGGATAAGAAACTCCCACTGCCTGTCATAAACGCCTGCGGCGAGCAAGACAAAAGCAGCTATAGGTAGAGCTAAAATCAACCAAGTGTCGACCCGACAAAGCACATCACCTATATTTTTAAAGTTATCTTTTAAGCAAGAAGCGATAAACAACAACCAGAAAAAGTTTTTAATATTATCAAATAACAAAAGTTGTTCGATTGTCATAGGTGACAACCAGAAAGGTACAATCGCCCACAAACATGTAGAAGCAGTGGCTAAAATCAGTAAATATTTTGCCAATCCAGACTTACGTACCGTGAACAATAATAAAAGTAAAAATATGTAGCCCACAGCACAAACTGCGTAACCAATCGTTGTCAACATAAGAGACCCTGTTTATCCTTTACAATTATCTCTATTTATAGCGAGTCCACTTTATGCGAATAAAATCAGGCATAGATAGACTCTCAATAGATTAGATTTTTTTTAGTACTAAACTGCCAATGGAATATCCCGCACCAAAAGAACATAACACCCCAACATCCCCTGATTGCATATCTTGGTGATGTAAATTAAACGCGATAATAGAGCCTGCCGAAGCAGTATTAGCGTATTTATCCAAAACAATTGGCGCTTCTGATTCTGCAGGTTCGCGGCCTAATAATTTACGGGTAATTAAAGTGTTCATATTAATATTCGCTTGATGTAACCACCAACGATTAACATTTTCTGCTGTCAATTGATGACGAGCTAAATGCTCTTCAATATGTTCTACCGCCATAGGACATACTTCTTTAAACACTTTGCGACCTTCTTGATGAAACAATTTATCTGCCGCAAAAGGATCCGCGTCATTCGCTCGGCTTACATAACCAAAATTAGAGCGAATATTATTAGAATAATCAGTGACGGCTTTGGTACTCAATATTTGAAAAACATGTTTAGAACTAGCCGTGTCTGAACTTTCTACCACCATAGCGGTAGCCACATCACCAAAAATAAAGTGGCTGTCTCGATCACAATAATTCACTTGTGGTGAGGTTAATTCAGGATTAATTAGTAAGACGGATTTGGCGGTACCGGCAGAAATCATTTCATAGGCTCGATGCAAAGCAAATGTGGCTGCGGAACACGCCACTAACATATCAAATGCAAAACCTTTAATTCCCAAGGCTCCTTGCACTTCAATAGCGATTGCTGGATAAGAGCGTTGAGTATATGCACAAGCTACAATAACAACATCGATATCTTGCGCTTGTTTATTAGCTGCAGTTAAAGCTAATTTTGCCACTTTTAGTGCCATTTCAGCTTGATCTGATAATTGTTCATCGCAACGTTCGGGGATATCAGGGTACATACGCTGTATGTCCAAAATACCTTCTTTTACATAAACGTATCGACTTTTGATACCCGACGCTTTTTGGATAAACTCAGCGCTTGAAAAGGGTTTAGCAGTTAATTCACCTTGTTCGATTGCGACTTGATTAATACGATTAAAATGTTCGGCGTAATCGTTGTATGAATCCACCAGCTCTTCGTTTGAAATACAATTTTCTGGCGTCCATAATCCTGAACCACTAACCACCACAGAAGTTGACATATTGACCCTAACTTAATACTTCGAAGGCTGGCAGATACGATCATCAAACAAGCCATACAATTAATGTTACTAGCATATCGGTTTGTCATTGATATGTCATATTGTAAAAAGAAAAAATTCGGACAATTTGGGCTAAAAAAAACATCAAAGGCAACAACTTTGCTTGGAACTTTAAAATACCAATTTAGGGGTGCGACAATTTGCCACATTTCAACCATCAAACATGGTTTGTATACTAGAAAAAATATTAATTATGTGATTAAGGTTATTAATGAAACTTCAGTGCACTTCAGCTCCTCGCTCAGTTTGTTTATCGGTTTTATCTCCCATAGTCATTGCCATGCATGCGCTTTATTCTACCACTGTGTTAGCTGATGAAGAGACCGACGTAATCGAAGTTCACGGTCAACAACTTAATCAAAAAGAACACCTAGGTAATCTAGATGCTTTATTAAAACAGCAAGGTGTAGATTTCTCTGCCGCTGGCGGTATGTCGAGTTTACCTATTTTAAACGGTATGATGGGCGACCGAGTGAAAGTATTAGTAGATGGTGCAGACATTACTCCTGCCTGTGCTAATCATATGAATCCTCCTTTATCTTATATTTCGGCCAATCAAGTACAAGCTATGACAGTAGTTGCGGGGATATCTCCAGTGAGTGCAGCTGGAGATAATATAGCCGGCGTAATCAGTGTTAATTCGATCAACCCTCAATTCAATCAACAAGCAAATTTAGCTTGGAATGTGGGTTACCTGTCGACCCAATACCGCAGTATAAACCATGGTAAATCAATAGGTGTTGGTGCTAACTGGGCAAGTAAATCCATTAGTATAGATTATCAAGGGGCTTACGATGACGCGCAAAGTTATCAAGACGGTAATGGCGACAAGGTTTTAGATACCCTTTATCGTGCGCAGAATCATAATTTAACCGCCGCATTTAGAGATCAAACACAACAATTAGCAATAAAGTTAAGCCATCAATATATTCCATATCAGGGTTTTCCTAATCAATATATGGACATGACTGAAAATAAAAGTTGGGGTTTAACTAGCCAATATCAACGAAACATTGAGCATGGAGAATTTTCTGCGCAAATTAACTGGCATCAAGTGAAACATAAAATGGGATTTTTCACTGTGGAAAAAACCGGCATGATGCCAATGAATACCGATGCTCAAGATATCAGTTATCAACTAGAATGGAACATAGACCTTAGTGCTGAAAAAAGGTTAACCTTAGGCCACGCCTACTACCATTATCAAATTGACGATTGGTGGCCTGCTGTTGAAGGATCCATGATGATGGGACCAAATGACTACATCAATATTAATGATGGGCGACGTCAACGTATTGCTACTTATGCTGAATTAGAGCAGCAATTAACAGCTAAATGGCAGATATCTTCGGGGATCAGGATTGAACATGTGACCACCAATACAAAAGAGGTGCAAGGTTATATGGATTCTGACATGGATATGGGCTCAGGTATGGATATGGATTCTGGCATGGATATGGACTCTAGTATGGGTATGGGCGGCATGGTAGATGTGAATTCTGCAGCAGCGATAGCTTTCAATGCACTTGATAGAGAACAATCTGACACATTAGTTGATATTAGCTTGTTGGCCCGTTACAAACTTACAGAGCAAAAATCGATTGAGTTCGGTTTCGCCCGCAAAAACCGTGCACCGAATCTATACGAAAGATATAGCTGGGGACAAAGCACAATGGCAACGACCATGATTGGCTGGTTTGGTGATGCTAATGGTTATGTGGGTAATCCTGATTTAAAACCAGAAACAGCTCATACTTTTAGCGCCAGCTATCATAATATCGCTGTAAACGAAGATTGGCAATTCAGTATTAACCTTTGGTATACCCAAGTGTCTGATTATGTAGATGCTGAGATTATCGGCAGTTTTGATACCAGTTCAAGTACCCCTACTCAACGTAATATTTTGCAATTTTCTAACCTAGATGCCACTTTATACGGTAGCCGATTAGATACTTCCTATAAATTGAGCGATAACCAGACTTTAGGATTATGGCAGCTTAAAGCGCAGTTAATAACAACACATGGCGAACGAGACGACAGCAATCAGCCCTTGTACCAAATCAAACCTTTGCAAACAAAAGTCTCTTTACAGCAACAATCAGGCGACTGGCAAAATACACTTAGTTGGCAATGGACAGCAAACAAGGATCGTATTGATCTAAGACGTTTTGAAAATAGCACTGACAGTTACCACTTACTTAACATTAGTAGCCAATATGCATTAGATAAATTAACGTTAAAGTTATCCATTACTAACCTTTTAGACGAGTATTACCAGCAACCTTTAGGTGGCGTATCCATAGCTCAGTATAAAAACGATAGTTCACTCGGTTTAATGCAGTTAGCGGGTGAAGGACGTTCATTTAATTTTGGCTTAAACTATCAATTTTAAGTATTCTTCCAGCAACTAAGTTTTGGAATAGTGTCAATGTTGTTATTGATTGTCTTGGCCCTGCGTAGACAGATTCGTCCTGCGCCTTGGGTAATGTTGTTTCTACTGGTAATTGAAGTCGCTGGTATCAACATATTGATCGCAGCAAATGGTGCAGCCAGTAATCCTTTCAATGCCATTTTACTAGTGCCTTTAGTTTTAGGCTTTATGTTACTGCCTTATCTACATGCCGCCGCCGTATTAGTAATAAGCATATTGGCTCAGTTATCACAATTACTGTTATTACCCGAACACAGTCATCACAGCGGACAAATGCTCAATCATTTTTATGCCATGGTGGGCAGTTTTATTTTAACCGCTTTATTAATGGCTGCGGTTATATTGTATTTTCGAGTACTGCTGGCTCGTCGTGAACAATCCATTCAACAATTACGAGAAAAACAATTGAGAGATGAACAACTTTTAGCCATAGGTACAGCCGCTGCACAACTCAGTCATGATGTGGCCACGCCAGTACAATCTATTCGCTTAATATTAGAAGAAATCCTTGAACAACCCTCTCAGTCTGAACTGATGCATAACCTAGAGCAGCAATTTCAGCGAGTTGAACAACATCTTAAAAATTGGCGAGAAGTGGCTGACGATGTACGAGAAAAGCGTCAACATTTCTATCAAATCAATGAGCTGTGGCAATCATTACAACATTTAATGGCTGTAGCACGACCTGAATCCCCCATTATTTGGCAATCAAATATAGACAAAAACAAGGCCTATATTTGCGCTGACAGAACCTTATTACCCGCTTTAACCAGCGTGATCATTAATGCTTGTGAAGCTGCCACTACAACAAATAACAAACAAGTGAGAATTGAATCCTTATTAGATAATGCGGGAGATAATGGCAGCTGGTGTTTAAACATTTATAACCAAGGGCAAACCTTAGATAAACAAGCAATTAGCCTATTGGGTAGCCGTTTATTACCCAGTGAACATGGTCATGGCATAGGAGCGGTGCTAAGTAATGCCACAATAGAAAAGTTTAAAGGGCAAGTTAACTGGCAACAACAAGAACAACAAATGCTGACTAGCGTTAGGCTGCCTTTAAGCCAGGTCACACACAAATGATACTTAATATTTTACTGATAGATGACGATGAAACCTTTATTACCGTGTTACAACGTCGTTTAGAAAAAAATGCGGATTTTAATGTCTCTGCATTTACTTCTGTAGAGCTGGCTTTATTACATGACAACGCAGATATACACGGCATATTGTTAGATATGATGTTACTCGATAGTTCTGGGTTAGACGGCATTGCCCCTTTAAAAGCTAAATTTAACCCTAAACACCTAATTATGTTAAGCGGCTATGCCAGTATCGCGACCACTGTAGAAGCTATGCGTAGAGGAGCGACTGACTTTATTGCTAAACCTGTTGGTTTGCAGGAGCTAATCTCACGGCTGCAAGAAAAACCCGCGGATGACTCTATACCCCAGGTTAAATCTTTAACCAAAGCCCAAGCTGAGTGGGAACATATCCAACGGGTTTTGTTAACCCATAAAGGTAATATTTCTGCCACAGCAGAAGCGCTAGGCATGCATAGACGTAGTTTGCAGCGCAAATTACAGAAGTTTTCACCTAATAAAAACTAGCCTGCTGTTAGCTATTTTGAACACTAACGCTTAAACGTCGGAATAGGCATTAAGGGCGCGAACAACTCAGCCAAATACCGAAACAACCTAAGTCGTGTAGTACCATTACGCCAGACTAAACCAATTTCTCGATAACCTCCCGCTTCAGCTGGCATCGAAATTAAAGAAGTCGAATGCAAAATATCATTATTAATGGCGAGCTCTGGCATAAAAGTAAATCCACGCTTACTGTTGGCCAACTGAATTAAAGTATGCAAGCTACTAGCCGCCAACGCACTAACTTGTTCTGTCTGTTTTAAGCCACAAGCACTCACGGCATGACCTGTCATACAATGTTCTTTGTGCAACAAAAAAACACTTTCTTTAGGTAAAATTGACATATCTAGAGGTGAAACCAATGATTCAGCCAATTCTTTATGTGCCACTAAATGAAAAGGGTCATGACCGATTGGCAGTTGTTTACAGCCGGGGGTTTCCATAGGTAAAGCTAAAATCAATAAATCTAGGGTTCCTTCATTTAACTGGGTAAGTAAATTAGCAGTGGTGTCTTCTTGCAGTTGCAAATTAATCTCAGGTAAGTGTGCTGTTACCTCAGTAATCACCCCCTCAAATAAAAATGGCGCAATAGTTGGGATCACCCCAAGCTTAAGACTACCAGCCTGCCAATTACCAGCACTCTGAGCAAAGTTCACTAACTCATGAGCTTGGGTCAATAAGGCCTTACTGCGAGCCACCAGCTCCATACCAAAAGGCGTAAAAACAAAGGTTTTGTGTTCACGCTCTAATAACTGTGAACCAAATTGCTCTTCCAGATTTTGAATGGCACTGCTCAAAGTAGACTGGCTAACATTACAACGCTTGGCCGCTTTTACAAAATGCAGCTCTTGGTGTAACACCACCAAATAATGTAGGTGTTTAAGATTGGGTAAAATCATAGTAACTAGAATCAAATAAAACGATTAATACCCTAAGTTTAAATCATTTTATTTGATTAGGTAAGTGCCACAAGAATGAATAAACTCCTGCGGTTTCAAGTAAAAAAGGTTGCTTTTAAAAAACTAAAACTTATGCTCTAAACCTAAGGCTAACCATGACTTATCTTCACTTTCATCCAAGGCTCTATCGGTATACCAAACATAGGCTTTAGTCGACTTACCTAGCTTATAGTCGGCACCTAAACTAATACTACTATCATCTTCTAGTGTTTGAAATTGCGCTTTAAGTTTCCATTTTTTGATAGAATATTGTGAACTTAGTGCCACACCTGAATCACTTTCCCCTGTGACAACTTCTTCTTGATTATGTACAACAATACCTAAAACCCAACTGCCTAGTTTTGTTTGCGCCACCGCGCGTTGCACGTCATAACCTTTGGCATCAGTTTCACTAGCCACCCCAGCATACCAAGTGGTGTTTTTCAGCTTTTTATCACCGTAATAGATAGCGGCAGTCAAACTATCTTGACCTTCTTTACTATCTTCAACCACATAATTCACTTCAGCTGAAAAACCATTGAATGAAGGGCTTAGATAACTAACTGAGTCATTGTATCGATTATCACCTTGCCAAAGACCTTTAAAGTCAGCTTCATAATTATTCATACCATCAATCGGCGCAGATAAACTTTTTAAAGCGCTATCTTTACGACCAAGGATCACAGTACCAAAATCACCTTTCAAACCTAAATATTGATCACGAGCGGTAATATTATCGCCGCCCGATACATCAGAAATATCTACCCCCCACTCCACTCGATAAAACACGTTAAGGTTATTATCTAAATCCATATCGCCTTCTACACCAAAGCGTGAAGCATTACTTTTAAGTTCAGTAAAACTGCCTTGCCCATCATCTGACATTTGTGCAGAAATATTCGCTCGACCATAAACACTAATAGGATCAGCTAAAGTAACGCTAGAAAAAATAGTAACCAAGAACATTGAAAATAATAAACTAGGGGAAAATTTCATAGAGAGATAATTCCAATCATTTAAAAAAGTATATGGAACAATAAATAAAAGCCATACACACTAAATATTACAATTTTATGAATATTACATTATTTTTTACTAACTATTTAATATAACAATTGATAATTTATGAATATACATATTGATTAAGGAATAACAGACCGTAAAAAACAGAACCTAACAGACTAAACAGCAGGAGCAGATAGATCCAAATTCGAGGAAAAGACTAAACAACAAGATTTGTCACAGAGGCTTAACTACACAGATAAAACCTAACGCATTGATTTTACTTATTTTATAGTATTTCGTTACAATACATGTCTCTGCAATTGTTTTAGCCGTTGAAAGAAGTAGACAAGAAAAGCTATGAACTGTAGTAAGCGAAGCTCATAAAGTGGCTCAGCCATTATCATATTAGGCCGCAATGGATTACGGTGAACGAAGTGAATGCAGTCAAAACAAAAAAGGCCTCTGCTGAGGCCTTTTGGTATATATAGAATATGTTCCAGCGATTTTTATACGCTTAGTTTATGAAGCATACGGGCTAGTATGCACCATTGGTTTTATACATTTCTAACTTCGATGGGCGAGGACGTTTACGTGGAGGTAACTTTTCGCCAGTAATACGATCAAAGTCATCCGGGGTACGGAAACTTGGAATATAATCGCCAGATTCTTTAATCCAATCATCAAGGGCATTGCTGTGTTCTTTAAGTATTTTTGTGTACTTGGGATCAGCTGCTAAGTTGTTTAACTCGTATCGATCATTTTTAAGATCATACAACTCTTCTCTTTCTCTTGGCGCAATAAAAGGGCGAGACTGATGTTTGTTTAACATGCCTGCATTATGTAAGCGAACTAGCTCTGTCCAAGTTTCGTGATACATAGTATCGCCACTTGGTGTGCCTGGTAGATCATTGTAATTGTTACGAATATAGCGGTAACGATTTGAACGGGCTGTTCGTCCATGATCTTCAAAGTCGTGCCAGTTACGCTCTGAAAAAGCATATTTTCTAAATGCTTTTTTAGGGTCATTGAAAAGCGCTTTAAAGCTTTTACCTTCAATAGATGGCTGTTTTTTAACACCTGCTAAGTCAAGAAAAGTAGCCGATAAATCGATTGAACTAACAATACTTTCAGTCGTTGTGCCTTTTTGTTTAATGCCATTTGGCCAATAAACAATAAATGGCGTTTTGACTCCAGAATCAAATAAGGTGGTTTTATCTCGAGCATATGGACGACCATTATCTGCAATAACAACAATGATTGTGTTGTCTGCAATGCCTTGTTTTTCAAGCTTTTCAACCACTTTACCTACGTTCATATCGAAGCGACTAATTTCATCATAATAATTAACAAAATCATTTAAATACAATTCAGTTGGTGGATAATAAGGCGGTAATATCACATCTGCTTGAGTGTGATTGTGGGGTAAGCCTCTTCCTGGAACCCAAGGACGATGTGAATCCCAAGCTGCTAACCATAAAAAGAAAGGTTTATCTTTTGGGCGCAAATCTAATAATGCTAACCATTCGCTAGAACCCGAAAGGGATCCATTACCATAATATGCTTCACGTACCACGTCGAAACGGTCTTTTATTCCTTCACCCATGTGCCATTTACCCGCGGCACCAGTCCAATATCCTGCCTCTTTTAATTTTTCAGAAAAAGTGGTTTGACTTAAAGGTAAATCCCAATGAAGTTGCTCTGCACCTGTATTATGTGGGTAACGGCCTGTTAAAATACTTGAGCGACTTGGACTACAAGAACTGGCTGTTAAATAAGCTGCGTCAAAACGCATACCATTTTTTGCCATGTTATCTAAGTTCGGCGAAGAAATATTGGGATGACCGTAAGTCCCTACATCATCCCAATTTAAATCGTCAGCAATAATTAAAACAACATTCGGTTGCTCTGCAGCATTTATTACCCAACTGACGCTTAGCCATAAACACAGCCAAAATTTATTAAAAATTTTCATTTAGTATCCTTGTAAAAATGTAGACCCTAGATATTACACATAATAAAAACACAATTAAACACTATTAATTCTTTTTATTTGTTTTGTGCTGTTTTTGAAACAACAAAATACAAAGACACCCAAAATAATAACCAGCACAGTGAGATTGGATCCATTAGTAGCCGGTATGCTGTTTTTTGAAGCATTAAATTTGAACGGCAAATTGATATTTTACTAGACCTGAAAAAAATTCATAAGCACGGCTAATTTTCCAACCGGACTTATTTTTAATAAATGAATGAATTTTGGATATACACCGAGCGTAAGAACTACACAGAGGAGAAAACAGAATAAAACAGCGTGATGCAGACTAAGCAGAGTCCTGCAGCGTGAAGCAGAAAAGACAAAGAGTTTCACAGAGGTGCGCCGAGAAGAGCCATAACATTATGAAAATCAAAAGCCGATCACAGAGCTGCGCTAAACAGAGAAAAGCAACAGCAGATCCTAGTAGATAAGAGGTAGTAAACAGTCAATCGATATGACTAAAAAATAGCACTATCTCCTAGCTACTTCCCACTATCTACTACTATTAAACTGCTTTTTTCTGCGCCACTCTGCTTAGTCTGCTTTATTTTATTTAACGTAAAGTTTTGCCTTCTAGTGCTAATAATTTAGCTTCCATACTAGCGATCCTTTCGGGAAATTTAGCGGCTAAATTAACTTGTTCACTTGGATCTTCGGCTAAGTTGTACAATTGAGGCAGACTTGATGCACCTGTTTCAATACGTTTGCGCTGCCAAGTGCTTTTTGCTCGTTTTTCGCCGTTTTTCATTGGACGAATATACTTCCACTGACCATCACGCAAACTTAAAGTTGCAGACTCTTCAGCCAACTGTTGCCGTCCTGGTTTATCAGCATTAAACCAGGCTTCTAGTTTCACTTCACTGTCGATGGCTTCATCGGCAGCTAACTCAATTCCCAAGTAATCAGCTAAAGAGGCATAAATATCAATTTGACTCATTAATGCATCACTCACACCCGGTTTAACTTGTTTAGGAAAATGCAAAATAGTTGGTACACGTGTGCCGGCTTCAAATGCACTATATTTTCCACCTCGGTAGATGCCATTTTCTTTATGTTCTCCCACCAATTCAATGGCTCTATCTTCGTAGCCATCAGACAACACAGCACCGTTGTCGCTGGTGAAAATTATAATAGTATTATCAAACACTCCTTGAGCTTTAAGCTGTTTAATCACTTGTCCTGTAATCCAGTCCATTTGCACTATCGCATCGCCTCTAGGTCCCATTTCACTTTTACCTTGGAATCTTTTATTTGGTAAACGTGGGACATGAATGTCATGGAATGAAAAGAATAAAAAGAAAGGATCATTTTTATTGCTGGCGATAAAGTTATTCGCTTTATCGGTAAATACTTGATAAAAATCTTCATCCACCCATTCAGCGCTTTTACCACCGGCCATCCAGCCCATACGACTGACGCCATTTACAATACTCTTACTATGTCCATCATCAGAAGGTAAGTAGCGTAATAATTCTGGATTGTCATTACCTGTAGGGCGATTACCAATTTTCTTTTTGTAATTAACACTAATAGGATCATCTTTTGACACATTCAATATGTGGTGATTTTCCATATAAACAGTGGGCACCCTGTCGCCTGTGGCTGGCAACAAAAAGCTATAATCAAAACCAATTTCTAGTGGTCCCGGTTTAATTGCTTGGTTCCAATCAACATTACCATTGCCTAAACCTAAGTGCCATTTACCCACCACAGCAGTTTGATAACCGGCTTTTTTAAGCATTCTGGGTAAGGTAGGTTGCTCAGTGCCAATTAACAAAGGTGCATCACCTTTTAAAATATGCGCATTTTTACGAAAAGCGTGTTCACCTGTTAATAAAGAATAACGAGATGGTGTACAGGTAGCAGCAGAAGTATGGGCATCGGTAAAACGTATACCATTATGTGCAAGGGCGTCAACATTAGGAGTTTCCACACCTTTTGCCCCATATACACCTATATCGCCATAACCTAAATCGTCTACATAAAAAATCACGACATTGGGTTTTTGCTCATTGTTCGACTGACTATCCGCTGAAGGCTCTTTTTCAGCTGAAGGCTTTATTTGACTACAAGCACTTAAACATATTAGTGGCACTAAACATAAGGTGAGTATTCTATTTTTCATAATTAATCTTTATCGCAATGTGAGAAAAAATTTGAGCTAGCCCAGTAAATAAAAGAGCGCTGTAAGCTTTCTAGCTTGTAGGAAAAACTAAAGCGAGTCTAGTTAACTTACATTAAATTTACATACAAATATTAGTTTTAATATTTAAACTATAATAATATGACAATAATGCAACTAAGTTTACAAAAGGATGGTTATGGTTAGCCGAACTAAAAAAGTACACAATCATTTATTACTCAGCTCATTATCTTTATGTGTTAGCGTGATATTAAGTAGCTGCGCTAATGATAACATTCAAAACTCCAGTAAACCTAAACAACAAAATGCTGACAAGCCCAACATAGTTTTCTTTTTTACCGACGATCAGGCCTACGACACAATAAGAGCCTTTGGTAATCCTGATGCCCTTACTCCAAACATAGACAAACTAGCGAACAAAGGTTTGGTGTTTAAACATCATTACAACACCACTTCTATTTGTATGGCTAGCCGAGCGAGTGTGATGTCAGGTATGTATGAATACAAAAATGGTACCAATTTTCAACATGGCCCCATGGCAGATTCTATTTGGCAACGATCTTACCCTCTGCTGTTAAAAGAATCTGGCTATAGAATAGGGTTTGCCGGAAAATTTGGTTTTCCCGTGTCCAACATGACAGCTAAACCACTGAATGAAGAAGAAGGTAAAATAGCTCAACATGATTTTGATTTGTGGGCAGGTAGTCCAGGCCAAACTAGTTATAAAACAGCACAAAACGAGTCTATAAAAAAATATGCTAAAGACTACCCCCATAGCAGTTTGGCATATGGGGCGGTAAGTATTGATTTTATAAGAGAATCAGTCAAAAAGCAGCAACCTTTTGCTATGAGTGTGTTTTATAAAGCCCCACATAGACCTGTGCAACCGGATCCTAAATTTGATCATGTATACCAAAACACTGAGTTTAGAAAATTACCTAATTATGGTCGAGAAGCAGGTAAACACTTTTCTAAACATTCACAACTTGGACGCCAGTATCCTAGGTTTGAAGAATGGGGATATTCAGAAGACGAAAGCTACCAACAAGCACTTAGAAAGTATCATCAACTGATTTATGGCATCGACCAATCTATCGGTATGGTATTAGCTGAACTTGAAGAGCAAGGTATTGCAGATAATACTGTGATCATTTTTGCCTCAGACAACGGCTATTTTAATGGCTCCCACGGCTTAGGCAGTAAGGTATTACCTTACGAAGAGGGCGCAAGGGTTCCCCTTATTATTTATGATCCGCGTAATAAACACAGCGGTAAAATGCGCACCACAAAGTCATTAACTGCTGGGGTAGATATAAGCGCAACAATTTTAGACTTAGCTAAAGTCAAAAAACCCACGGCTTGGGATGGTGTCAGTTTACTACCAATTTTAAACAACCCCACACAACAAGTTCGAGCCAGCATGCCGCACATTCAAGTATGGGGATTAGAAGAAACACGTAATCTAGCCATAGTCGACAATAGGTTTAAATACATATACTGGTATTATCAAGATGAACAACAAAACCTAGTTCCCACAGAAGAACTCTATGATTTAGAGAATGATCCGTACGAATTAAAAAATGTAGTATCGGATCGTCGTTATGCCAGCACACTAGACAATATGCGTAATTTATATGACCAACAAATCACCCATTGGCAACAAGAAAGCATAAATTACAATGAATATGCTGAATACGCACAACTATTTGATCGACACTTATCTTGGTCGACAAAGAAACAAGTAATAAAACAGAAAGGCAAAGCCATTAAAGAATAAAATAGCATAGACCTATTATGTGAGTAAGATAGATACTCGTTAACTAATATTAAGCCCAGTAAAACATAAAAGATTTACTGGGCTTATTTTTTTATTTAGGCATTAACCAAAAGTCGTACCTAACCCAGCCAAAGCGCTAGATCTTTGCTCAATCTTGGTGGACTCATCTTCAACAATTTCAGCTTGACGCAAATTGTTTTGAGAAATGTCATTCACATTAACAATATTACGACTAATCTCCTGAGATACAGCACTTTGTTGTTCCGATGCCACTGAAATTTGCGTAGTAAGATCGGCAATTTCCGACACTACTTCATACACTTTATTCACGATGTCCTTGGTATTTTCAGTGTCAGATACACATTCATCAGCTGCTTCTTTACCTTCTAACAATACTTTCGACCAGTTAACCAGTGTAGATTGAATTTCCCCCACAGAAGACTGTATTTGTTCGGTCGCTAAGTGAGTACGGCTAGAAAGAGCACGCACTTCATCAGCTACCACAGAAAATCCTCGCCCATGCTCTCCTGCTCTTGCAGCTTCGATTGCCGCATTCAATGCTAATAAGTTAGTTTGATCAGCTATACCTTGAATTTCTTGCATTATGCTATCAATTTTTTCTGCTTCAGAAGCCAAATTACTTGCTGTATTGGCAGATTCAGCTACGTCTTTAGCTAAGCCAGCAACCTTAGTCATAGTTTGTGTCATGGAATCGGTAGCACGTTTACAATCTTGATATACCGATTCAACTTTAGAAGAGGCAACCGCGGTATTGCTGGCGACTTCTGCATTAGTAGCAACCATTTCTTCTATAGCAACCGAGACTTGATGTAACTCACTGGTCTCTTGCTCTACTCCAGCTTTTGCTTGTTGAGATACACGTCTTAATAATTGCCCACCATCTTGTAACGTTGAGGTACTATCAATGACACGACCTATTATTGTTTTAATCCGTCCTTCTGACATTTTTTTCATAAAATCAACCACACTGATGGCGCTTTTACCTGAAAAAACAAAACGAGAAATACTGTCATAACTTTGCTGTTGTGTACTTATATATTTACGCAAAGAAAATAGCTCGGTTTTAAAAATGATATAAGGCAAGACAACAAGCAGAAAGGCCATCCAAGGATAATACAAAGCAGAGGCAGCTATGAGTGTGCCTATAACGAGAAAAATGGCATCCATCACTTTATGATTGTCAAACATTGAAGTATGAGATTTACCTGCGTTTAATTGCGCATAGAAAATTTCGGCACGATTACGAAATTCAGGTTTTAATTTTGTTCTAACAGATTGATAACCTGACAACACACCATTTTCATAAAGTGGGGTAACGAAGGCGTCGACCCAATAATATTGACCATCTTTACAACGATTTTTTACTGCGCCACGCCATGCTTGTTTCGCTTTTAATTTACTCCACAGATCAGCGAAGGCTGCTTTTGGCATATCGGGATGCCTGACAATATTATGATGTTGTCCCTTCAGTTCATCTAAAGTAAAACCTGCGACGCGGCAGAACGCCTCATTTGCGTACTCAATAACACCTTGAGTGTCAGTCACCGACACTAACTCTTCATCTTCTAAAACATTAATCTCTTGATTAATTGTAACTGTTTGGTGTTTTGTCATGTACGGAAACCTTATAAAAGAATATATTTTGTACCCAGAAACCACCACTAGGCATTTAAAAAGCAGACTAAAGTATAATAACAATTAACACAGTATTAAAAGCTAAGATACAACTGAATCAGATAAATGGATTATCGACCTAAGTTAAATATTCATGAGCACAGCTGCGACAGCTGTCATACCAATCACGAACCACCTATATTGTTTGTCTGGAATTCTTTTCACAATAAAAATACCGCACACCGCGCCAATGGCTATAAAAGGTAAACTAACTAAGTTCAACAAAAATGAATTTTTATCAATGCTCTCCCAACTATAAATATGAAAAGGCACTTTAAATACGTTGATAACCAAAAAGAACCATGCAGCAGTTCCTATATATTCATTTTTAGGCAAACGCATACTGAGTAAATATAGCCCCATAATCGGCCCAGCTAAGTTACCTATCATGGTACTGATCCCGCCAACTAACCCCATCAAAATGGCAAACCATAAATAATCAGGTATGGCTTTTTTATCCGTTTTTTCCATCCACACCATGATGGCTAGACTGACAAAAATGATGATACTCATGAGCACTCGAAAAACTTGATCATCAACGACATTACCTAACCAAGTACCAATTAACACCCCAACTACTGCGGAGGGGAAAAGCTTTATTAAATACCCCCAATTTGCATGTCTGTGGTAATACTTAACCGCAAACAAATCAGCGATAACTAACATAGGTAACATCAATCCAGATGACGCCTTACCGCCAAAAATCACCGCTAATAAAGGGACGGCTAACAGAGATATCCCATGCACTCCGGTTTTTGCCATACCCACAAAAAAAGCAACCAAAAACACAAAACTAATGGTTTGATACGACAGGGAATAATCAAAAAGTTCGAACATAAAATAAAGAGACCTGTGGTGGTTGCAGTGCTGCTGACAGACCATACTAGAGAGGATAAGTTTATAGTCAATAAATGCGATGAAAACTGCTACTCAAATGGTTAGATATTTTACAAGAAAGTCGAAATTATATGCATGTTTTACGTTGCTACTGGCATAACCTATTTCAATTAGAATCGCTTTCTAGGGGACTTTCAGAGGGTATATCTCAATATATAACTGTTAACTTGTTAAGAACAAAGTATAACATTCTCTTTTTTTACAATTACCTTCATTAAATATGTCATAAATTTGTTAAATCACTTGCTATTAAATACAACAAAATTATCATATACAACAAGTAAAAATCATATATAAACAAACATCAACTCTAACCATGAGATTAATCTATTTATGAACATTTTTCGTCCCCATAGAAGCACAAGTTTATCTGCCATTCTGCTTTGCTGGTTATTTACCTTAATTGCATTTAATGCAACTGCCGTCAGTCAATATAAAGCGGCCCAATTTGGAGAGAAACAAAGCTTTAATAACGATTGGTTATTTAGCAAAGGTAAACATATTGGCGCTGAACAAGCTAAGTTTGATGACAGTAATTGGCAACATGTCACCCTACCCCATGATTGGGCTATAGAGGGACCATTTGATAGCAAATACAATGCACGTAATGGTGGATTGCCTTTTCATGGTGATGGTTGGTATCGCAAATCGTTCAAAGTATCTGAAGCCGACAAGGGCAAGTTTGTCTCTGTGACATTTGATGGTGCAATGTACGATGCTCATGTTTACATCAATGGCCATTTTCTAGGTCGTCGTCCATTTGGCTACACAGCCGTCAATTATGATTTAACCCCTCATCTATTCTTTGGTACGAAAGAAAATGTCATAGCTGTCTCTCTTTCTCCAAAAGATTTATCCACTCGTTGGTACCCTGGAGCTGGCTTATATCGCCATACATGGTTAGAAATTAATGACCCAGTACATGTGGCTAAATGGGGGACTTATGTGACGACTCCTGAAGTAACACGTGATCGAGCTACTGTTGCTCTAGAAACCCAAATAAATAACTTTGCACAAAGCACCAATGCCACCCTACAAACTGAAATTGTTAAAGCAGATGGTACTGTGGTATTGAAGGAATCGAAAAAACTAGGCGATCTAGCCAAAGGTACTAAAACGGTTAACCAAACTTTCACTCTTAAAAACCCTATCCTATGGGACACAGAAAACCCGTACCGATATAAAATATTATCGAGCATAGTGCGCAACGGTAAAATAGTGGATCAACACACCACGCCTTTAGGGGTTCGTCATTTAGAATTTAAACCTGATGATGGTTTCTGGCTAAACTGGCGTCGAGTACAAATAAATGGTGTGTGCTTACATCATGATAATGGTCCCATTGGTGCCATTGCCAACAGAAGGGCGATTCAACGTAAACTAGAAATAATGCAATCTATGGGGGTTAACTCGGTACGTACCTCACACAACCCGCCTTCTCCAGAAATGGTTGAATTAGCTGACGAAATGGGCATTTTATTACAAGTTGAATCTTTTGATGTGTGGGCCATGCAAAAACAATCTGTACATAACGGCTATCAAGTCTTTTTTGATGAATGGCATGAACGTGATCTAACCGACATGATCATTCAGTACCGCAATAACCCATCAGTTTATATGTGGAGTATTGGCAACGAGATCATGGAGCAGGGCCATAAAAACGGTGGCGAAGTAGCAGCAATGTTAACCAAAATTGCCCACAAAGCTGACCCTAGCCGTCTAGTTAGTGCCGGATTTAATAACCCGACAGGCGCAATTAAAAATGGCTTAGCAGATGCAGTAGACATAGTAGGATTAAACTATAAGCCACTTAGTTACGAGCAGCGTCATAAAGATCACCCAACTTGGCCATTAGTGGCCAGTGAAACGTCATCGATTACCAGCACTCGTGGTGTCTATCACTTTCCTATCGATAAGTATAAAACCCATGACTCTCGTCATGTCACTAGTTACGACATTATTGGCCCACCTTGGGCATACCCACCTGAAATCGAATTTGAATACTTAGCAAAAACCCCAGCTGTGATGGGTGAGTACATGTGGACAGGTTTTGACTATTTAGGTGAACCCACGCCTTATGGTGGTAAAGATCATAGTGGCGACGGATATTGGAATGCCGATTGGCCAGTTCGTAGTTCTTCTTTTGGAGCGGTTGATTTAGTTGGTTTCCCGAAAGACAGATACTATTTATACCAAAGTCAGTGGACCACAAAACCTATGGTACATGTACTACCTCATTGGAACTGGGAAAACAAAATTGGCGAAGAAATACCAGTATTCGCTTATACCAATGCAGAAGAAGTTGAGTTATTTGTTAACGGCAAATCTATGGGTCGTAAAGTTAAAGGCGTAGATAAAGCAGAGTTACCTGTTAATTTCTTACGCTGGGATAAGGAAAACCGTGACAACTACCAATCGGCTTACCGTTTACGCTGGGACGTCAAATATCAGCCTGGCGAAATTAAAGTAGTGGCTTATACCAAAGCTCAGGTAGTAGCTGAAGAGACAGTGAAAACCGCTGGTTTACCTGCATCTGTAGAGTTAATTGCTGATCGCAAAGTGATTGATGCTGACGGCCAAGATTTGTCTTATGTTACCGTTTTAGTTAAAGATAAAGATGGCAATATTTGCCCTACAGCTGATAATCATATTCGTTTCTTTGTTGAAGGTGCAGGTGAAATTGCTGCAGTAGGTAACGGTAATTCAGCCACAGTTGCACCATTTAAAGCCGATTACCGCAGGGCATTTAACGGTAAAGCGATGTTGATAGTAAAAAGTAAAAATGGTCAATCTGGTAACATTAGGATAAGAGCCTATTCTGAGCAACTAAGTAACGATCCAATTGTAATAACGGCCAAGTAACACTTGGCCTAATGGCTTCTAAATATAAGGAATTAAATTTTGCAAAAAACAGCTACTTCAATACTTTTTCCGATTGTGGTATTGGGTGCTTTAACATTAGTTGGATGTTCTGGCGCTAAACAAGAAAAAACAGATACTTCAGTTGCCGTTACAAAAGTAACCCAAAGTGAAACTCAAAAGCCCAATATATTATTTATTTTCGCCGACGACCAATCACCTAAAACTATAGGTGCCTACGGTAACCAGCAAATAAACACCCCTAATCTAGACAAGCTAGCAAATAATGGTGTGAACTTTAGTAATGCTTACAACATGGGCGCATGGAATGGTGCTGTTTGTCAGGCATCTCGTGCAATGCTGAATTCTGGCCGTTCTGTGTGGCAAGCTCACACAATGGATAGAACATTTGCTAAAGGTAAAGGTCTTGATACAACTTGGTCTAAACTCCTTGAAAAAGAAGGTTACGATACTTACATGTCTGGCAAATGGCACGTTGCCGCTAAAGCCGACAAAGTATTCAATACAACAACTCATATACGTCCAGGCATGCCTGATGATGCTTGGGATCATGCTAAGCAGCAAAAACTTTATCAAGACTTTATCGCTGGCAAAACAAACTTTAAAAGCACAGATGAATTTATGCCTGTTGGCTATAACCGGCCACTCAGCAAAGATGATCATTCTTGGTCGCCAACGGATCCAAAATTTGGCGGATATTACGAAGGTGGTACACATTGGAGTGAAGTACTTAAAAATGATGCCATTGGTTTTATCGAGCAAGCTAAAAGCAAAGACAATCCGTTTTTTATGTACATAGCCTTCAATGCAGGACATGACCCAAGACAGGCACCACAAGCTTATCAAGACTTATACGATGAAGATTCACTACCTTTACCTACTAACTGGGCCGATAATTACCCTGAGAAAGACTTAATTGGTAACAGTCCTAGTTTACGTGATGCCGCTTTGGCACCTTTCCCTCGCACAGAATACTCGACCCGTGTGCATCTAAAAGAGTACTACGCCCTTATTAGCCACATGGACACACAAATAGGTGAAATTCTTGCTGCATTAAAAGCCAGTGGAAAAATGGATAACACTTATATTATTTACACTGCCGATCATGGTTTATCTGTAGGTGAACGAGGTTTATTCGGTAAACAAAATATGTATGAAGAAAGTGTACGTGCACCTTTTATTATCTGGGGACCAGGGATCGAAGGGGGTCAAACAGTTGATTCTGACATCTATTTACAAGATGCTATGGCCACCAGCTTAGAACTAGCAGGAGCCAAAAAGCCTGACTATGTGTTCTTCAACTCAATTATTGATTTAGCCAAAGGACAAACTACAAAAAGCCATTATGACGCTATTTATGGGGCTTATGTGGACAGCCAACGTATGATCAAAAAAGATGGCTATAAACTATTGGTTTATCCAAAAGCTAATACAATTAAATTATTTAATTTAAAAGCGGATCCTGACGAAGTCACTAACTTGGCGACTCAAGCTAAATATAAAGCTAAGGTTGCTGAATTGTTTGGCGAACTGCTTAAGTTACAAACCAGCCTAGAAGACAGCATGGACTTAACCGCCATGTATAAAGCGCTGTAAACGATTCTAACAAATATCTAGAAGGGTAAAAAAGGTGTGTCCTAACATAGTTAGAACACACCTTTTTTGTTTATACGCACAAAATGTATCTCTAAAATTTATACAGCAAAGATCCACAGCCTAATCTATGTTAATTATTTACTCACTATGCCACTCGGTCAATTCAAAAGCGTTCAACCAAACCCCGTCATTTTCCTTACCTTGATAATTAATGGTTACCGGATTTTTTCCATCTGATTTAAACACCACTGTTTGTAAACCAGGTGTTTGCCATTGCATTTGTTTACCGTGTGTGACCTTTGTTTGTTGTTTTCTCGGCCCAATAATATTTTTCGATTGCACGGTTAAGGTATTAGCAAAGGGTAATTTGTTGATAGTGAGTGTTTTTAATTTATCTCTATTAGGATCCATTGAGTCTGAATTCGATTCTGGGGCATGGTGCCAAGTATTGAGTTTATAGATCCCTTTAGGCAGTTGGCTAAAGGTAAGGTTTAACCCTTTTTTATCTAAAGCAATGACTCCATCACCGTAAGCAAAACCGTATTTTCCGACTACATTCATTTCGCCCAACCAACGAATAATACCTTGCTTAGAGGGAGTACTTAATTGAGCAGTGGTGTTCGACCAAGCCTTAAACTGATAAGCACTATTATTTTGTTCTGTGCCCAGCCAACCTTGCCAACCAAACTGAATAAATTGATCAGGCGCACCTATATCTACTCGTTCTACTTTATAGTCATATATAGCGGCGGCATTGGCTCTGATCATATCGTCATCATGTTCACTCAAGGTCACCTCTACCTTGGCAGGTTTGAGGTTGTCAATCTCAGCTATAATGGTAATGTTTCCAGCTTTGCTACCAGCCCTAATCATTACGGGAGCCACCCCATACTCAGTGAACATTGGATTGGCATTGATATTGGAGTGATCCCCTATCACAGTGGCATCACCTATTACTGTAAATTTAACCTTGTGAGCAAAGTCCTCAACTAACATACCGTTTTTATCTAGAATGTGTGCATATACCATCAACACGTCAGACCCGTCGGCAACAAAGTCTCGTCCCGCAGTGTCCGCTTCTAGTTTTATTTCAAACGCTTCACTAGGTGTACTTTTAATCGCTTCAACCACAGAGCCATCAGCAAAGGTTCCTTTGGCCACTAGCTTACCTGGTTGGTAGTCAATATGATCAAAATGGAATGGAGGATGAGTTAAACCATCATACTTCGCTAGTTGGCTAGGTTTGGCTTTGGCGATAATCACACCATCAAGCTCTAACGATACTTGCTCTGCATTACTGTATACCAGTAGTGATTCAACACCTTTTTGCCATACACCATTAATGCTAATAAATGGTTTGTCTACAAATTCTGATTTATACCAATGTAACCTGGGCCGTGGGTAACGAAAGAAGGTCATCATGCCAGCGCGCGTGCGATCTACCTCACTCTTGGCTTTTTCATGTCGTGGATGAAAGGTGTGATAAGCGTGAGCTGTCCATGATATTAACCCTAACATTTTAGGGTCTTTCAAATGAGGAGCCACAGCATGAGCGCCGCGTTCTCCCTCCATACCTAACAAGGGCTCTGAACGATCCCATAACACTGGGCCAAACATCATAGTGGCATTAATATCGGTCAAGCCAGAACTTTGCCAGCCGGTCCACCTTGCTCCTTGCGAGGAAGTAAGACGAACACTATCTTCTTGCTTCACAGCATTATGTAGACGAGGAGCGTAACCCCGGTGATTAATCCCCGCTCCCCAGATAACCACAGACGGGTGATTCCGATGGTTTCGCACCATCACTCGAGCAGCTTGTTCTAAATTATCCCACCAAGTAGGATTTTTAGAGATAGAAATCCAAGTAGGGGCTTCTTCGTAAACCAAAATTCCCAATTCATCACACGCTTTTAGTAAAGCGTCATCTTGAGGGTAATGAGCGGTGCGAACCACATTAAAACCAAACTGCTTAAACTGCAGCATGTCTTTATAATGCAGAGAATTGGGCACAGCATCTCCTATATATGGGTACTGTTGATGGCGATTATAACCAATTAATTCAATCGGTTTATCGTTGAGCATAAAGCCCTGTTCGGGATCAAGCTCAAACTTTCGCAGGCCAATTTTATTTTCAACAAAGTCAACGGTTTCTCCAGCTATGTTCACCACACTATTCACCCGATAAAGATACGGGTTTACTGTATCCCACAAATGAACCTTGTCTTCTAAACTACCTATTTGATTAAACTGAAACTCTTGGCCTGATTGAAGTAATTGCTGAGTAATAAGTTTCAGTACCACTATACCTTCTTGATCAATAATTCGAGTTACAAGCTGACTATCTACTGACTGGTTAGTAGTATTTTTAACCGCTGTTTTAATATTTATCGTGGCATTTTTGTTAACTGGATCAATTGTTGGCGTGGTGATATTTACGCCAGAATACATAGTTTCCCAGTTAAAAGTGACATACACGGGATTAGTTTCGACTAAATACACATCACGATATAAACCACTAAATTTCACAAAATCAAAAGGGCCAGGATCAGGCGGGACAATTTCGCTTCGCCGATTGTCGGCCAATATGGTCAGTTGATTTAACTGACCACGATTAACAAATTCAGATATATCAAAATGAAAAGGTGTATATCCTCCTACTGAATTTTGCCCTACGTGTTGACCATTAACCCAAACATCTGTGACTTGGTGTACACCTTCAAATTCTAAAAATACTTTTTTTACTGGATCACTGGTTACCCTAAAGTTTTTACGGTACCAGCCTACATCTCGATGAAATGATAATTGTGTCGTTTGGTCTTCAACTCCATCTAAAGTAAGGGAAGTTAAGGCTAAAGTATGCGGAATAGTCACTGTTTCCCAAGCCGAGTCGTCAAACTCACTAGTATAAAATTTAGCATCAGCTTGACCCCGATAAAACTTCCAGGACTGATTTAACAAATGTTTCGTTCTGTCTGTCTTAGGAAAACCAAAAGGCAAGGCTTGTGTGCTTGATAAATAATTGCTGTTATCAGCATGACTGAAGCGAATAACAGATAAGAAAGATGAGATTATCAATAAAACCAATAAGAAACTTTTCATAATATTTATAGATACTGTGTAATTAGGTTTATAAAATGTATGATAATAACACCATTAATGCAAATTTGTATTTTGCACTATGGGTTACGCCTCTTTGAACTTACCAAAACTTGAATATATAAAGTCGGCAAATTTCGGTTATTATCTGAGAATATCTAACGAATGAGACTTTTGTTAACAACTAAGGTGGGGAATTTGTGTGGCGCAGAAGTTAATGTGCAGCTGCAGCTAGAGAGGTTTTAAACGCAAAGCCTAAGAATTTTAAAAACTTAAAATAAGAAATACTTCATTCGACGGAAAATACTAGCGTCCCAAATATTCATCAATCAAAATAGATAACTTGTCTTGTAAATGCTCTTCAAAGTCATCTAATTCTTTGCCAAACACACGTAAATATTTTTCTGCCTTATGGTGATCGAGAATTTTATTATTGGTTTTATATTCAGTTTCAGCTAAAGATTTATCAAATCTAGGGATGATCACCCAACGCACAAAATCAGAATCTAATTTTGCCACGGCCTGCTTAGCAAATTTACAAAAACCTTCGATATGTTCAATTCCATCAGGACCTAAACATCCTGGTTCGACTCTAAAGGTTACTGTGAGTTTTTTATACAGTGGTAATGGTAGCGATAAACTCATACTGCTCGAACCTTGTGGCTTCAATTCAATCTAAGTTAAATACTACTCAAAAACGCGAGGAAAACAAATAAAGTCGAGCATAAAAACACCCGACTTATAATTTGTACGGTTAACTAGCTTTGTGAAGCAAGATAAATGTTTTGGATAGATGTATCCATTATCTTATTAAATTCAGCATCGGTTTGTTTAGCACTTAAACCTTCTGACAAAGCTCTAGAAAAGCTAGCAATAACGCCATTATTCTTTATTAATCTGGCATTAGCTTCTGCTTGAGAGTAGCCACCTGATAGTGACACTACTTTTAACACTTTAGGGTGTTTAACTAACTCCTGATAAAAATTAGCTTCTTCAGGCAATGTTAACTTCAACATGACTTGCTGATCTGCATCTAAGTCATCAAGGTGCTGTAAAATAGACGCTTTCAACATCACTTCAGCTTTTGCTTTTTCTGGGCAATGAATATCTAACTCAGGTTCCAATATTGGCATCAAACCAGCAGCTAATATCTGTTTACCCACTTTAAACTGCTGCGCCACAATAGACTCAATACCAAAAGCATTGGCTTGTTTGATCAGTGAGCGCATTTTAGTACCAAATACATCTTGGGCATTCGCTTTCGCTAATAACTCATCTAGATTCACGATAGGTTTTAATAACTGAACGCCATTATCTTCAGCTTCAAGGCCTTTATCGACTTTTAGAAATGGCACAATATTCTTAACTTGCCATAAATATTTAGCAGTAGGTTGACCAGCAATGTCTCTATCTAAAGTATTTTCAAACAAAATGGCTCCTAAGGTACGTTCTCCATCAAATACATCTGATGTGATAATACGTGTACGCATTTCATGCACCTTAGTAAACATCTCTTCATCATTTTGATATTCAGACTCACTGATACCATATACAGCTAAAGCTTTAGGCGTGCTGCCTCCACTTTGATCCAAGGCCGCAATAAAACCATTTTTTTGACTGATTTTTTTATGCATATCCAACTGTGTTTTTGATGACATATGAAGCACTCCTTAATAAGTGTCGTTAACCGTTTTTTTAACGGTTTTGTAGGGTTAGAGTTATAAGGAATGAAATAACCTAGTATTGATACTTTTTTATGGATAAGCAAAAACGGCTCTAAAAAGCAAAACGTAGGGTAAATCGTTCCAAATTATTGAGAGCTAAGCTCTTCTTATTATTCGAATTTTATTAGGCAAACGAAGTCTATCGCCTCTTATTTACCTATTAGCTTGTTAAGGCTTGATAACACTATATCAAACCTTATCAAATTTCTGATATAACTATTTAAACCAACAAAGAGGAATAAGTATTCACATACTTATTCCTAATAACGATTATTTATTAGCTGCACGCGCTTCTAACATAGCAACGGCTGGTAACACTTTACCTTCAACAAATTCTAAGAAAGCACCGCCACCTGTAGAAATATAAGAGATCTGATCTTCAAGTCCCCATTTATCAATGGCTGCTAATGTATCTCCGCCACCAGCGATAGAGAAGGCATCACTTTGGGCAATAGCACGAGCCACGACTTCAGTTCCTTTAGAGAAGTTATCGAATTCGAAAACTCCACATGGGCCATTCCACAGAATTGTTTTAGCTTTACGTAAAATTGCCGCTACATTTTCAGCGGTTTGTGGGCCGTAATCCATGATTTCTTCATCATCTTGCACTTCATTTGCCGCTTTAATCACAGCAGGCTCTTGGTCAGAGAAGTTTTTGCCAACTCTTACGTCAACTGTTTCAGGGATATCTAAAGACTCCATTAAACGCTTAGCTTCTGGAATTAAATCTTTTTCATACAAAGATAAACCGACATTGTTGCCACGCGCCGCAACGAAAGTATTTGAAATTCCGCCACCCACAACCAATTGATCTGCAATTTTAGAAAGCGCATCTAACACCGTTAATTTTGTGGATACTTTTGAACCACCAACAATGGCAACTAATGGACGCTCAGGATTATTTAATGCTTTACCCAAAGCAGCAAGTTCACCAGCCAATAAAGGACCAGCACAAGCAACAGGAGCATGAACACCTACACCATGTGTTGAAGCTTGTGCGCGGTGAGCCGTACCAAAAGCATCCATTACATAGATATCACACAAAGCGGCATATTGTTTAGCTAGAATTTCGTCGTCATTTTTTTCGCCTTTATTAAAACGGACGTTTTCTAATACCACCACTTCACCGGCATTGACTTCAACGCCAGCTAAGTAATCTTTTTCTAGACGAACAGTTAAGTCTGTATTGTCTTGCAAGTACTTAATCACTGGTAATAGTGAAAACTCTTCGGCATATTCACCTTCAGTTGGACGACCTAAGTGAGACATCACCATCACTTTAGCCCCTGCCGCAACAGCTGCTTTAATAGTAGGTAATGAAGCACGAATACGCGCATCAGAAGTGACTTGCCCATCTTTTACTGGCACGTTTAAATCTTCACGAATTAATACTCGTTTACCCGCTAGTTGCAAATCTGACATATTAATAACAGACATAATTGATCCTTAATAATGATTTAAAAAATTGATTAATTGATTTATTCAGCATGATAAGCGCGATACATTGCACGGCAGGTGTCTATCATTCTATTGGCAAACCCCCACTCGTTATCACACCAAACTAAGGTTTTTACTAATTGTTTATGACTGACCCGCGTCTGTGTACCGTCAACGATACAAGAATGTGGATCATGATTAAAATCACAAGACACTAAAGGTATTTCAGTATAATCAAGCAAGCCATTTAAACTGCCTAACTTAGCCGCTTGTAAAACTTGATTGACGCCTGCCACATTGGTTTCTGAATTTAGCGTCACGCTTAAATCCATAGCCGTTACATTAATGGTTGGCACCCGTACTGCTATCGCTTCAAACTTGCCAGCAAACTTAGGTAAAATTCGCTCAATCCCGGCAGCTAATTTAGTATCAACAGGAATAATAGATTGGCTTGCGGCGCGAGTACGTCTTAAATCAGGATGATAAGCGTCGATCACCTGCTGATCATGCATAGATGAATGAATAGTAGTAATAGCACCGCTATTAACTCCAAAAGCCTGATCTAAAGTTTGAATAATAGGCACGATACAATTTGTGGTGCATGAACCATTAGACACAATTCTGTGTTGGCTAGTGAGTATATGATCATTAATCCCATAGATAATAGTGGCATCGACGTCTGGGCTTGCAGGCTCGGCAAACAATACTTGTTTAGCCCCCTGATCTAAATGTGTTTGTCCCCATTTACGCTCGCCAAAAGCTCCAGTACATTCCAAGACTATGTCAACATTATACTTCTGCCAATCTAAGTCTTTGATTTCTCTACAATGTAATAAAGCAATATCGTCTTCATCTACATTTAAATACTGCTCTGTTGCATTAAGTACTTTCAGGTTAACTGACGAGGCGAAGCGCCCATGAGAAGTGTCGTATTTTAAAAGATGTGCTATTCCTTCTGGAGAAGCCACTTCATTAATTGCTACCACTTTTATAAATTGATTCTGACCACTTTCATAAAGTGCACGCAACACGTTTCTACCAATACGACCAAAACCATTTATTGCTATACGAATCATGACATCCAGATACTTGTATAAAAGAACCTAAAAAAATAGGGCGCTAAAAAGCGCCCTATTCTATCCTGACTTAAGGTTAACCGGAAGTGAACACCAGTTAAAACCTTAAATATATTGTGATTATTTATAAACCTTTAGCGGCTTCTACTACTGCATCAGCAGTAATACCAAAATGTTTCAACAATTCGCCGCCAGGTGCAGACTCACCAAATGTAGACATACCTACAATAGCGCCATTAAAGCCTACATATTTATACCAGTAATCAACATGAGCCGCTTCAACCGCCACACGTTTAGTAATCGCTGCTGGTAATACCGATTCTTTATAATCTGTATCTTGCTTATCAAAAACTGAAGTACAAGGCATAGACACCACTCGTGCAGCGATCCCTTGAGCAGCAAGTTGTTCTGCAGCATCAACACTAATACCGACTTCAGAACCCGTAGCAATAATGATCACATCTGGTGTACCCGCAGTATCTTTTAAGACATAACCACCACGAGCGATATCTTTAAGCTGTACAGCATCACGAGCTTGCGCTGGCAAACCTTGACGGCTAAAGATTAAAGAAGAAGGACCATCCTTACGTTCTAGAGAAAATTTCCATGCAGTCGCTGTTTCAGCTGCATCACACGGACGCCATGTATCCATGTTTGGAGTCAAACGTAAATTTGCAACTTGTTCGATTGGCTGGTGAGTTGGACCATCTTCACCTTGACCAATTGAATCATGTGTATAAACCTGAATATTTGGAATACCCATTAAGGCTGACATTCTTAACGCGTTACGAGCATATTCCATAAACATTAAGAAAGTAGCACCGTAAGGACGGAAACCACCGTGCAGACCAATACCATTCATAATGGCTGTCATACCAAACTCACGAACACCGTAATAGATGTAGTTACCGCTAGCGTCTTCAGCGGTTAAACCTTTAGCACCAGACCATAATGTTAAGTTAGAACCGGCTAAATCAGCAGAACCTCCTAACACTTCAGGCAAAATACTAGCAAAGGCTTCGATAGAGTTTTGTGAAGCTTTACGACTTGCAATATTTTCAGACTTATCTTGGCATTCTTGAATAAAAGCGTCAGCTTTAGCTGAGAAATCTGCAGGTAAATCGCCAGTCATACGACGTTTGAACTCTGCTGCTAGTTCAGGAAAAGCAGCTGCGTAAGCGTCAAACTTAGCATTCCAATCTTGTTCTTTACTAGAACCTGCATCTTTAGCATCCCAACCAGCATATACGTCAGCAGGAATTTCAAATGGTGCATATGGCCAATTTAAGAATTCACGAGCAGCAGCAATTTCATCATCACCTAATGGAGCACCGTGACAATCATGACTACCTGATTTATTCGGAGAACCAAAACCAATGATAGTTTTACAACAAATCATGGTGGGTTTATCAGTTACTGATTTAGCTTCTGCAATAGCTGCAGCAATGGCGTCTGCATCATGGCCATCAACATCAGCAATCACATGCCAACCGTAAGCTTTAAAACGAGCAGGTGTATCGTCGGTGAACCAGCCTTCTACTTCACCATCAATAGAAATACCGTTGTCATCCCAAAATGCGATAAGTTTACCTAAACCTAAAGTACCCGCTAATGAACATGCTTCGTGAGAAACACCTTCCATTAAACAGCCGTCACCTAAAAAGCTATAAGTGTAGTGATCAACTATGTCATGACCAGGCTTATTAAATTGAGCGGCTAAAGTTTTTTCCGCAACAGCCATACCTACAGCATTTGCAATACCTTGACCTAAAGGACCTGTAGTGGTTTCAACACCCGCGGTGTAACCATATTCTGGATGACCAGGTGTTTTAGAATGTAGTTGTCTAAACTGCGCCAATTCTTCAATTGGTAAAGCGTAACCCGATAAATGCAATAATGAATAAATCAACATTGAACCATGGCCGTTTGACAATACAAAACGGTCGCGGTTAACCCAATCTGGATTGGTTGGGTTGTGATTTAGAAAGTCACTCCATAAAACTTGAGCAATATCTGCCATTCCCATAGGTGCACCTGGGTGACCTGATTTGGCTTTTTGAACGGCGTCCATACTAAGTGCACGGATTGCGTTGGCGAGTTCTCGACGTGAAGGCATGTTGTCTCCTGACTAATTCATAGGATAAGAAAGTATAAATATCATGCAGATAGGCACACTTTCCAAAATAGTCCGTTATTCTCTATTAGCCGACCACTAACTGCAATGCTAAAAAGCTTACGAAAGGGCATTTTTATATGACTTTTATTCACACCTTAGTCGATTTAAATTTCAGCCGTTTGGACGTCTAGAAGTAAAGACTTGTATTTATGGGATGAATTGATAGAATAATGGACTACTAAAATACCGATCAAAGTTTATATAAAGGCAGAAATATGACAGCACATTTATTTACATCAGAATCAGTATCCGAAGGACATCCTGATAAAATTGCCGATCAAATATCTGATGCGGTACTAGACGCCATTTTAACTCAAGATCCCAAAGCCCGTGTAGCGTGTGAGACATTTGTTAAAACCGGCATGGTGTTAGTGGGCGGTGAAGTAACCACCTCTGCATGGGTCGATATTGAAGAAATTACTCGCAAAACAGTGCGCGAAATAGGCTATGTGCACTCAGATATGGGCTTTGATGCAGACTCTTGTGCCATCTTAAATGCAATTGGTAAACAATCTCCTGATATCAATCAAGGGGTTGACCGTACTTCTCCTGAAGAGCAAGGCGCTGGCGATCAAGGTTTGATGTTTGGTTATGCTAGCAACGAAACTGACGTGTTAATGCCAGCCCCTATTACTTATTCCCACAGATTAGTTAAACGCCAAGCTGAAGTACGTAAAAATGGTACCTTAAATTGGTTACGCCCTGACGCCAAAAGCCAAGTCACCTTCATTTATGAAGATGGCCAACCTGTGGGCGTAGACGCAATCGTATTATCGACTCAACATTGTGATTCGATTAGTACTGCAGATTTGCGCGAAGCCGTAATGGAAGAAATCATTAAGCCAGTGATGCCAGAAAAATGGTTAACACCAAAAACTAAATATTTTATTAACCCCACAGGTCGTTTTGTTATTGGCGGTCCTATGGGTGATTGTGGCTTAACTGGACGTAAAATAATAGTTGATACCTATGGTGGTATGGCTCGTCACGGTGGCGGTGCATTTTCTGGTAAAGACCCATCAAAAGTCGATAGATCTGCTGCTTATGCAGCCCGCTATGTTGCAAAAAATATTGTTGCTGCAGGCTTAGCTGACAAATGTGAAATTCAAGTGTCTTATGCTATTGGTGTTGCCGAGCCTACATCTATTAATGTAGATACATTTGGTACTAGTAAAATATCTGAAGCCAAATTGATTGAACTAATACGTAACAACTTTGAACTTAGACCTTACGGTTTAATAAAGATGTTAGATCTTGAACGCCCTATTTATCAGCCGACAGCAGCATACGGCCACTTTGGACGCGACGAATTCCCTTGGGAAAAAACAGATTTAGCAGAACGCTTAAAAGCCAGTATATAAATACTTTACAGATATGAAACGCAACCTTAGCGTTTGAATATTGTACTCTATATAAACGCCCGAATTTTTTGTCGGGCGTTTTTTTTAAACTGTAAAATATCCAGCCTCGACTTAACCAACACCCCACTTCAATGTATGATCACACTTCATTCGTTTATTGAGAACTCAAATGTATAAACCGATTCACTTATTTATTATCCTCTTTGCCTTTTTGTTAACCGCCTGCGCAAAATCACCACTGGGTCGCAATCAACTAAAAATTTATTCAAATTCACAATTATCGGGCATGGGTGAACAAGCCTTCGATAGTATGAAAACAGAACAAAAAGTATCGACTAAACAAGTATCTAATCAATTCGTGCAGTGTGTCGCCGATGCGATTACTAAACATGTGCCTAAATCAGTATTCAGCGGCGAGTGGGAATTAGTCGTATTTGATGAGCCACAAATCAATGCATTTGCCTTACCTGGCGGAAAAATTGGCGTATATGCAGGTTTATTAGAAGTCACCGAAAACCAAGATCAACTTGCCGCTGTTATCGGCCACGAAGTAGGTCATGTTATTGCTGATCATGGTAATGAAAGAATGTCGAGCAACACGTTAATCGGTATAGGTATGGAAGCGACCAATGTTTTACTGCAAACCAAACAAGTAGCTAGCAGTAATATGATAATGGCGGGGTTGGGTTTAGGCTTACAAGTTGGCTTTCAATTACCCTTTGGCAGAACTCACGAAACAGAAGCTGACTTAATTGGTTTAGAGCTGATGGCTAAAGCTGGTTTTAGACCCGAGCAGTCAATGAAGTTATGGGAAAACATGGACAAAGCCAGTGGCGATAATCGTCAACCGGAGTTTATGTCAACTCACCCCTCGCCCACAACTCGAATAGAGACGCTAAATAACAACATGCCTAAAGCTTTACAAATCTATAAGGCAGCCACTGACAGACCAAGTTGCTAATGGCTAACAAGCGCGTAGCTAAATCTGCCAAAATCAATCTAGCTATGCGTTTTATTTAACCTGAATACTGGATAAGCAGAACCTCTCGAAAACGCTCTTTTTGTGTCTAGCGGCGTTGGATTGTCTAGCAATAACACGTTATTACGTACGACAATCCGTCTTGCTATACACGAAAAATTTCGTCATCGAGTGAGCATTGAAATTAGGTTATCTGGGCGAATGTGATTAAGCTAATGAATTATATTGTTAATATTTAGCTTCGACGATACTTCTTATCCAGAACTCTATTTACAATTTTAGTGCTTGATTAAAAGCTTTACTAAACACACTGTAGTCTTCGTAATGAGGCATATGACCTAAGCCATCAAGTTCTATTAGCGTTGCCCCCTTAATCATTTTTTGTGCATTTTTTCCAAGCTTTTTATATTCACCCAGTTTTCTAGTCACCCCTTCTTTTAACCACCCTCGACCAGGACCTGTTTTATCTCGGGTACCAATAATTAGCACGGTTTCATTAGTAATTTGTGAAAACTTATCCACTATGTTCTCTGCGAATATAGGGCCATAGGTTAAAGCATTATTCCAGGCAACGACTTGCCAATCATCCCCGGCCAACATACCTTTTAACGGTATTAGCAGTTTTTCGTATTCACTAGACCACTTACCATCATAATAATTATTTTTCTGATAGTTAATAGCCTTACTCATGGTGGCTTTTAACTCATTTTGATAAAAGAAATTAACGTCTTTGAATTGTACATATTTACTATAATCTTCTAAACCAATGGGATTAATTAGAATTAACTTATTCACAGCCTGACTATAATTAACCGCAAAAGTCACCGCTAACATCCCCCCCATCGAATGCCCTACTAGGTCAAATTTTTCTATATTTAAGCTATCTAATAATATTTTAGTGTTTAAGCCTAATTGGCTAAAACTATATTGGTAGTAATCTGGTTTAGATGACTTACCAAACCCAATTTGATCAGGAATAATCACTCTGTATCCCTTTTTTATTAGGTCTTGAGCAGTTCTTTGCCAATAATAGCCAGCAAAATTTTTTCCATGTAATAAGACAATCACTTTTTTGGCGTTTCTATCGCCAACATCCATATAGCGCATTTTCAATTCTTGGTTTTGCGAATTAAACTTTAATGTATTGACGGTAAATGGATAGTCAAACCCTACTAATTCTTTATTATACTTGGCGCTATTCTCAGCCACTGCAAGTGAACTGAACGTAAAAATAGACAGCAAAACAAAAATAATTTTCTTCATATTATCCCCTAATACTTTGTTTAAAACTAAGTTAACAAAGATATTACTAACCTAAAATATAATACTAACTCAAGGACAATAAATTGAACCTAGTTAGATAGTTACCATATGTTTCCTCGTGCGCTTCTCTTCGCTCACAATTAGTAAATATTAAAAAGGCACCGCTGGACTAGGCAGTGAAAGTATTGAAATGACCAACATCCTATATGCACCAAATGCCATATCACTTTCTAACAGGCAAAAAAAATGCCGCTAAATAGCGGCATTCTTAAAAAGTAAAAACTTACGCTTTAGCGTCGTCTTTATGAACATGTACATCCATTTGTGGGAATGGAATAGAAATACCTTCTTGGTCAAAGCGAAGTTTAACCGCTTCGTTAAAAGCAAACTTAACCGCCCAGAAATCAGCTGTAGCAGTCCAAGGTCTAACCACAAAGTTAACGCTGCTGTCAGCTAATTCAGCAACAGCAATTGTTACTGCAGGCTCTTTAAGAATACGCTCGTCAGCGTCAGCAATTTCTTTTAATACTTCTTTCGCTCTCTTAAGGTCTGCGTCATAACCAATACCAACTACCATGTCTACACGACGTGTATCTTTAGCAGAATAGTTAGTGATGTTGCCACCATAAATGGAGCCATTAGGAATTATCACTTCTTTGTTGTCACCAGTAGTCATAATAGTAGTAAAAATACTGATACTTTTAACTACACCAGCAGCACCACCAGCTTCTACGAAATCACCCGCTTTAAAAGGTTTAAATACTAATAACATCACACCTGCAGCAAAGTTTTGTAGAGATCCCTGTAAAGATAAACCAATAGCTAAACCGGCTGCACCTAAAATGGCCACCAAAGACGTAGTATCAACACCAAGTTGATCTAAGGCTGCAACAATAACGAATAACATTAATAATGCATTGGCTATCGCTTTAAGAAAATCAACCAACATGTCATCGTACTTAGATCTAGCTAATAGCTTACCTAATACATTGACTATGACACCAACTATCATTTTACCAATTACATAAATGATCAGTGCCATCAAAATGTTGATGCCCCATGGAATTACATAGGTATCCACTAATTGTGATATTTTATCTGCATCAAATTCAAACATTTTTACTCTCCATTAAATTAATTTCCGCTTACATATTACTACAGCATTTCAGGGACTCATAGTAAGTAATTTTTATCATAAAAACTATTAGACTATAGTTTCAAAAAACTTATATTCGTTTAATTAAATTGTCATATTTTACTGTTACTTTTTTCGGCGAAAGTTTGCTTAATCTATCAAATTCGACCATAGGTAGCTTGAGTATAAAAATTTTGCTGCTAACATAGGTGACGACCATTTATGGGTTACCTAATGTTTTTAAAGGAATTGAAAATGTTATTAGTATATTTATTAGTAATTGCAGTTGTATTGCTCCTAACTTTCGCTTTATCCAGAGAAACTGGGAAAAATACAAAATATGCTCGTAAAGGAACTAACGCCATAGTCCATAATCAAGCGATGCACACTCAACTGATATCAAATAAGATAAGTAGAGTGAATTAATAAAAATTTAAGTTAAAGCGGACCTGAACCATCCGCTTTCACTTAAATTAATTAATAACCAGCCTTAAAAATACTTAAATTACAAATAACAATCCCTACATTCGAAACAGTTTTCACTTTGTAATCATCACCTGAATTGATACCATCCTACAAAATTTTTTTGAGTCATTATTATGCGTATAATCCGGATCTATTACCCTCATGAGTTAGCAGTTGATAGCCAAGTCACTTTGACCGACGATGCCAGCAACCATTTAATTAACGTATTACGGGCTAAAGTGGATCAAGATATCGTTTTATTTAACGGTGACGGAAATGAATATAGCGCACACTTATCTGATATCAGCAAACGTAAAACTACCGCCTCAGTCGATTCAAAAATATCAATAAGTATTGAGTCACCATTATCTATTCATTTAGGTCAAGGTGTCTCACGTGGAGACCGGATGGAATGGGTGATTCAAAAGTCGGTAGAATTAGGCGTCAGCGAAATCACTCCCCTAATAACAGAACGTTGTGGGGTAAAGCTTAATCCACAACGATGGCTAAAAAAACATGAACAGTGGCAAAAGTTAATCATTTCAGCCTGTGAACAATGTGGCAGAAACGTATTACCTATACTACATCAGCCAACACTTTTGACAGATTGGATCCATCAATCGACTAGCCAGATAAGACTTACCCTGCACCCTAGAGCGGAACAAGCTTTTAGACATCTTGCCATACCACCTAAAGGTGCGAGATTATTAATTGGTCCAGAAGGTGGGTTTACAGATCAAGAAATTTACCAGACAGAACAAAATGGCTTTTATTGTGTGCAGTTAGGCCCAAGAGTTTTACGCACCGAAACAGCAGCGATTACGGCGATATCTGCATTACAAGCGATCCACGGTGACCTCTAATCTCGATTATCAACTGGTTGTCACAAGTTTAGGCTTGAGAACAATTTATATTAATCAAACTAGCTTAGAGAATATTTTTACTTTGCTACACATCGAAATTGATTCTATAATAGCCACAAAATAGATATATTGGATACCCTCTATGTTAAAAACAGTCATCTTTATCTGCCTCAGTTTTATCTTAACAAGCTGTAATCTCAGGTTAGCAAGCCTCCCTATGGATATGAATCAATTATTATTACCTGTTCCCAGTCATGCTAAATTTATCGATCCTGATTATTATATTTGGGGGGCTAGCATGGTTGAAGATGACCAAGGGCAATATCATTTATTTTATAGTCGCTGGCCAAAAGCTTATGGGCATAATGCTTGGTTAACACATTCTGAAATTGCTCACGCAGTAGCAGACTCCCCTACAGGCCCTTATAAACATCTAGATGTAGCATTACCTGCTAGAGGCCAAGAATATTGGGATGGATTAGATACTCATAATCCTACCGTGCACAAGTTTGGTGATAAATATTATTTATATTACATGGGCAACACTGGCGACGGTAAAATATCCAAAGGATTCAACTGGTCTCACAGAAACAATCAACGTATTGGGGTGGCAGTAGCCAATCATCCAAATGGCCCTTGGAAACGCTCAGATAAACCACTTATCGATATAAGCAGTAACAAGGATGCCCATGATGCATTGATGGTCAGTAACCCTTCTATTGCTCAACGTGCAGACGGAAAATTTGTTTTAGTTTACAAAGCAGTAGGTAAACAAAAAGCACTACCTGGTGGTGGCCCAGTGGTACATTTAGTCGCATTATCAGATAATCCAGATAAAGATTTTGTTAAACAAGCGAATCCAGTTTTTACTAAGCCTGGCGAAGCCTTTCCGGCTGAAGACCCCTATATATGGTCTCAAGACAGCCAGCTATGGGCCATAGTTAAAGATATGCATGGCGCTTTTTCTGAAGTAGGACAATCATTAGTCTTATTTGAATCTACCGACGGGCTAGATTGGCATGTAGCGACAAATCCTTTGGTGTCTAAGTTACAAATAAATTGGCGCGCCACGGGGATACATAAAGTAGCACATTTAGAAAGGCCACAATTATGGCTAAAAGATGGTGTCCCTAAAGTATTGTTTGCAGCCGCAGATGAAAATAGAGAACACTCATTTAATGTACACATTCCTCTGGCTGCAAAGAAATAACATAAGGTACTAACATTAATTGACCTGAGCTCGGGGGAAAACCGAACTCAGCTTAACTTATAATTTGTACTACTTTAGCTTGAGTAGCCAAGGCTAAGTCTTGGCTACTCAATTCTATTTCTAAACCTCTTTTACCGGCACTCACATAAATAGTTTGTTCTTGCTCAGCTGAAGCATCAATCACCGTTTTTAAACGTTTTTTTTGTCCTAAAGGGCTCACCCCACCTAACACATATCCAGTTGATCTTTGCACTTCTAGTTTATCTGCCATTTCAGCTTTTTTAGCTGATAAGGCTTTAGCAATTAATTTCATGCTGAGCATTTTATCTACAGGTAGTACTGCCACTGCCAGAGCACCAGAGTCTAATTTCACCACTAAGGTTTTAAACACTCGTTGTGCTGCAACATTAAGTTTCTCTGCTGCTTCCAAGCCAAACGAGGCATGATTTTCATCATGCTCATAACTATGTATCTGGTGTTTTATTTTTAGTTTTTTAAGAGTATTAATCGCTGGTGTCATATCACAAATTTCATTATGGTTAGGCTATTAATTTTATCCATCTTGAACTGTTAGCTTACTTAAATGATGTGCTTAACTACTGACAATACTTTTGGATCCTTTTAGTCACTAAGTTTATTTGTGCAATATTTTTAGAAGCTTCAGCTTCAACTAAATCTAACTTAGCATCCTGACATTTTATTTTTCTCATTTTATTTAACTCTTGCATCTCATGAGAAATTTTTTCTTTGCTGTCAGCTTCTTGTGACTCACTTGCATGCTCTTCAGTAGAGGGCCCATAATTGAAGCTGCAGCTCGATGCTAAACCACAAAAAAACAAACTTACTATTAATTTTCGCATTTTGATCCTATTTGAGTATTTTATTAGGCATTTGCCTAATTGCTAGTGTAAGGGGAATACCCGCTATGGAATACTATTTTTTAGCTAATTTAGGCAATTCACCAGCTAAACCCATAGCTTGCTTAATAATTGACTGTTTCACCATAGGTATTTGATTAACCGCAGCTAAACCAATATCTCGAAATAGTTTTTTTACTGGCTTTTCACCAGCAAACAAACGTTTAAATCCTTCCATTGCCGCTATCATTTTTACCGCTTCAGTTTTGCGCCAGCGTTCAAAAGGGCGTAAATTTTTAGCTAAACCAAAATCTTTATCTTGTGACACTAATTTATTGATTTGTTCTGCTAAGGCGGCCGCATCTAAAATTCCCAAATTGGCCCCCTGCCCGGCCAGAGGATGAAGAGTATGAGCCGCATCACCAACTATAACCACTCTATCATCAAGCCATTGTCGGCTGTAGCGCATTTTTAGTGGATAAGCTTGCTTTTCACTGACTAATTCACAAAGACCTAATTGCCCATCGAAAGCAACCGTTAGCGCCTTTTCAAATTCAGCCTTGTCTAAAGCCATTAACTCAGCAGATATAGGTTCATCTTGCGACCACACAATAGAGCAATAATGCCCATCCCATAATGGTAAAAATGCTAATGGCCCTGAAGCAGTAAAAACTTGCCTAGCAATATTTTGATGGGGCAGCTCTGTTTTAATGGTTGCGACTATGGCGTGTTGCTCATAATCCCAAAATGTTTCGACTAAGTTTGCTTGTTTTTTAACTAAAGAATTCGCCCCATCTGCACCGATTACCAACCTAGCGGTAAGATGGCTTCCATCATTTAAGGTAATAAAACATTCTTGTTGACCGAATACTAAGTTTTCTATTTTTTTCGGCGCTAATAACTGAATAAAGCTAGACTGTTCTGCCTGTAACCACAAAGCGTGACGGATACTTTGATTTTCTAGAATATAGCCTAATTCGTTACTCTCAACTTTTGCTGATTTAAAATCAATATTGGCAAAACTATCTTGATCCCAAACATACATATCAAGATAACGGCTCATTCGAGAAGGGTCTAAATGTTGCCAAGCTCCAATATTTTGCAACACAGTTTGTGTGGCAACAGTCAGAGCACTAACTCTAAGTTGCGGCTCTCCACTTGGCATATTTTCACTGACATGGCTTTCTACTACCGCGACTGATAAACCACTTTCTTGCAAAGCTAAAGCTTGAGTCAAGCCCACTACACCACCACCAACAATGACTATATCTACGCTTTGCATTATTAACTCTCGCAATTAGTTTGATTAGTGCTTTGCATTAAATCTTCAATTTCTGCAATAGTTTTTGGGCAGGCCTGAGTTAGGTTTTCGTAGCCTGTTTCAGTGACATGTAAATTATCTTCAATTCGAATCCCAATGCCTTGCCATTTTTCAGCGACTGTGGCATCAGGAGCAATATAGATACCCGGTTCAATGGTTAATACCATACCTGGTTGTAACGGCCTTTCCTGCCCATCTATTTTATAAATGCCCACATCATGCACATCTAAACCAAGCCAATGCCCTAAGCCATGCATAAAAAACTGGCGATAAGTTTGCCGGCGAATATTATCGTCTAACTCACCCTGTAAAATAGCAAGATCAAGTAAACCTTGAGTAATGATTCGAACGGCTAAATCAGTGGCTTGCTTTAGTGTATTACCAGGTTTTATCAACTCAAAAGAGGCCAGTTGTGCATCTAAGACTAACTGATAAAGTTGAGCTTGAGCTTGGGTGAACTTCCCAGAAACAGGGAAGGTGCGAGTAATATCAGCAGCATAACCTTGTAATTCACAACCCGCGTCTATTAATACTAAGTCGCCGTTTTTGAGTACTTGATTATTTTCTGTGTAATGTAAAATACAAGCATTATCACCACTGCCAACTATAGTGCCATAAGCGGGGTTTTTAGCCCCTTGCATGGCAAATTCGTGATGAATTTCAGCTTCTAAGTGATATTCATTTTTACCATCTTCAGCAAATAACATGGCACGTTTGTGGGCATCAATAGAAATAGCTGCGGCTTGGCGCATAATGTCTAACTCGGCTGGTGATTTTATCAAACGCATTTCATCTAAAATAGTTCTTACATCAATCAGAGTATTAGGCGGCAACATGCTTTGTTTTGGCGCTTCACGCAAAGATTGCATTAAAGAAAAAACCATTTCGTCTGCTTCGTCATTGTGGCCCTGAGCAAAATACAGATTGTCATGGCCATCTAACAAATCTAAAAGTTTTTCTTCTAATTCATCTAGAGCAAAGGCCATATCAATAACAAATTGTCTTTTTGCTTGTTTGGGTCCATATCTGCGCCCTTGCCACACTTCAGCAAGAGGGTCTTTGTCTAAACAAAACAAGACAGACAAACTCTTTTTATAATTAGGGTGGTTAGATAAAACTAACCAAGCTTGGGGTTCAGGGAAACCGCACAAATATTGAAAATAACTATCTTGACGGAAAGTATATTCAGTATCTCTACTGCGAGTGACATGATCAGCCGCAGGAATCAAACAAATACTATTAGCTTGCATAGATTGCAATAACTGCTCTCTACGCTGATAAAATTGGGTATTAGGCATGGTCGGTCAATATACTCGTAACTAAACTGTTAAAACACATTAATGAACAATTTTAGGTTCACTTTGTTGCTGCTCTGGAGATTTACCTAATTCGTTGAAGCACAACATGGCCGTCATACGTACATATTCCATGACTTCAAATAAAGCTTGTTCAGACTCTTCATTTTCAGGCATTTCATCGTCCATACGGGCAATTTCAGCAAAATCTTCTAGCGCTTCTTTTACATCTTCTGAACAACCAGTCAAATCGGCTTGATGCAAACCAAATCCCAGCATAAAGCCTTGCACCCAATTTAATAAGGCTTGACCCCGTTCATTTATAGGCGCGGAATCTTCAGGTAAACAAAGTACCAGCGAAAAATCACTTTCCACCAATTGCTGACAAGTCGCGTCATATAATTCATTAAAAGCAGTTTGTACTTCCTTAGAAAACACCTCACCTTGATGAATAAAATCAGATAGAGGTTCTAACCAATCTTGACATTCAAGGGGCATGCCTCCACCTAACATGCCACAAAACATGCCTTGCACTTCGGCCGCACTGGTTAATACATTATTGCGTTCTAATAACGCGGTTAAATTATCAAAAAGATTACTTGAAGTATTCACTGGATTCTCTCAATTCGTTGATTTCATAATGCTAACATTGTCCTTTGTGGATACCAAACCTCAAACCACTCGATTATTTTTATAAATGAAAAATAAATCATTCGTATATACCTCAACCTATTGATATATGGTATGTACTGGATAATCCTAGTATATCAAGTGGGATAAGGTTTATAATGTTGTTGATTTTACACTCTTGGATATAATTGAATATTTGAGTATAAGATCAGTTTCTATGCCTCCTGGAATGTTTGCCAGTTTAGGAATGTCCCTGGCCGATGCTTTTTACCTAGGAAGTTGATTCCACTACTATTGTGCAAGCTCGGCTAGTATCGAGAAGCCTAAGGTAGTGATGATACTTCCGCCCTGAACTTTCGGTTCACGGGCGATCACTAGACAGCGGCATTTTGGGAGGCACCTAATAAGCAAAATGGATTGTACACATGAGTCAAGAAGAACGTATAAAATTACTAGGAAAAGACGTTATCGAAACTCTTTCACCTTTAGTAAAATGGAAGTATGACGATTTTCATAAGGTCATGTTAGCTGAGTTTTCAGTCGATAAAGAAGACCAAGTTTTATTCAGTTTAAAACAAGTTTTGCCTAATTTCTGGGATACTAAAAGTATTAAAAAAGCCCCTGAAGAAGTCAAACATTTCGCAGGTTCATTTAGTAAACTCATTAGACAACAAAAACTATTCAGTGCTGATATTGAATCTCATCCACAAATTATGTTGGCTTGGTGGCCTTGGGGTCATGGTGCAACCATCTCAGTCAGAATATTCCTAACCAATACCGCTCCTTTTGTTGCCAAACAAGGTCTTTTACAAAAACTTAGTAATTTATTTGCCTGATAATTAACGTCCTTCCCCTACTATTTGCTATAAATAGTCACAATTTTTTATATTCTGAATTTGGCTTATCTTTAAACTAGACCAAATGGTCTGTTTTATACCGACACATTATCGGCTAGACTAGCTAAAACTTCTTTATTACTTATTTATTAAGGGCACCATTTTATGGCCATTATTAATTTTGGTTCAATTAATATCGATCACGTATACCAAGTTGAACATTTTGTGCAACCCGGAGAAACTATTGCTTCTACAGATTACCAGCAACTCTTAGGTGGTAAAGGCGCCAATCAGTCGATTGCTTTGGCTCGAGCTGGCGCAGAAGTATTTCATGTCGGTAAAATCAATGAAAACGATTCAGCCTTTAAACAAGTGTTGATCCGTGACGGTATTAACTGCAAATATGTTGAATGTACTGCAACAGCTTCTGGTCATGCCATTATTCAAGTTACCCCTACCGCAGAAAATGCCATTGTCTTATTTGGTGGTGCAAACCAAGAAATAACCACTAAAGATGTCATGTCTGCATTAGACAATGCTAAACCAGCAGATTGGGTATTAACTCAAAATGAGACCAGCTCTGTAGACCAAGTATTAAAGCAAGCCAAAGAAAAAGGCTTAAAAGTCGCTTTTAATCCAGCTCCCATGTCTGATTCAGTGAAAAACCTTCCCCATGACTGTATTGATTTATTAATTGTCAACGAGGTTGAAGCTGAAGAAATTTCAGGACAGCAAGACTTAGATAAAATGGAAGCATATTTCCGTAAAAATTGGCCTGAAGCCGAAATTTTGATCACTATGGGGAAAGCCGGTGTCCGTATGGTGAAAAAAACAGAAACCATTAATGTCTCTTCATTTCTAGTAGAAGCGGTAGACACGACAGCTGCCGGTGATACTTTTATAGGTTATTTTTTATCAGCCTATAGTTCGCACAGTGATTCTAAAAAGGCTTTAATAAAAGCCTGTGCAGCGTCAGCATTAGCAGTAATGAAAGAAGGCGCTGCCCAATCTATTCCAACCAATGAAGCGGTAAATCGTTTTCTTGCCAAACATAGTTAAATATTAAGCTAAGCACTAAATTTTAGAGGATAAACCTAATGACACATAAAATTATTATCGACACTGATCCTGGCATTGATGACGCTATGGCGATATTTTTTGCCTTTCAAAGACCAGAACTAGAAGTGTTAGGTCTAACTACAGTTTATGGCAATGTGCCAGTTGAAATGGCAGCGAAAAATGCAATAACACTGTGCGCTCTAGCTGAAAAAGATATTCCTGTCTGTAAAGGTGTGGCACGCCCATGGGTGGGTCCTGAATCTAACTACGCTCACTTTGTGCATGGTGACGATGGCTTTGGCAATATCAATTTTCCCGCCGCTAAGGGGGAACTAGATCCCCGTAGTTCCGCACAATTTATTGTCGATATGGCGAGAAAACACCCAGGTGAAGTGACCATAGTCGCCATTGGACCACTAGGTAATTTAGCTTTAGCCCTAAGATTAGAGCCTGAATTGCCTAAATTAGTGAAAGCCGTTTCGATTATGGGCGGTGCGGCTTTTGTACCTGGTAATGTGACTCCCGTTGCCGAAGCAAACATTTGGAATGATGCTTACGCGGCTGAAATAGTATTTGCTGCCGATTGGGAGTTAAATATGTTTGGTCTTGATGTGACTAACTCTTGCCCATTCTCTCCTGAATTTTTGCAGACTCTGCAACAAGTTAATCCTAAATTAGGTGGTTTTGTGCATGATGCAGCCCAGTTTTATGTAGAGTTCTATTCACAAAATCGAGAAGAAGATGTGTGTTTCTTCCACGATGCTATGCCTCTTGCCCATATATTAGAGCCAAGCTTATTTGAACTTCAAAAAGGCCATGCAAGAGTATCAACCGATCCACTCAATATAGGTCAAACATCTATAGCCTTACCTAATACAACTACCAGCCCAGATTGGTTAAACGCTCAACAAATCAATGTGGCGACTAAAGTCAATAATGAAAAGTTAACTCAATTTTATATCGATTCTTATAAATTGTAATTTAACCGGCTTGTGTAACTATGCATAGTTGCACAAGCCAAATCAGCTAAAACATCGAACATGATAAATTCTATCCCCAAAAACCATCGTCAGGAATTACGCCAATTTTATCGTCAACAGCGGAAACAACTGACAGCTGAGAAACAACAATCAGCAGCCCAAATGTGTTTACAAGTTTTTTTGCAAAATATTGATTTAACACATATTAAAACTGTCGCCTATTATTTGGCCAACGATGGTGAACTCGATCCTCAAGCAATGATTCAGTTTTGTTGGCAGCACAATATTCAAGTATTACTACCAGTGTTAGATCCCAAGCGAAAGGGTCACTTAGTCTTTGTCAATTATCAAGCCAGCAGCCCTATGCAAACCAATATCTATGGTATCGCCGAACCTATTGCCAGCGAACAGAATATTGTTGAACTTGCCGATATAGACTTGATTTTCACCCCATTAGTTGCCTTTGATATAAAAGGAAACCGATTAGGAATGGGCGGCGGATATTATGATCGAACACTGGCGCCCATTCGGCAGAAGCAGCTGAAAACACAATTAATCGGTTTAGCTCACGATTGCCAAAAAAGTGAAAAACTGCCCATAGATGGTTGGGATATCCCACTCAATGCCATCACCACACCCACACAATTTTTTAAGATTGCTTGACTGCTTTATTCACATTTGGGTTACACTAGAGCGATAAGTTTTCTAGGGATAATCTGGTAATTATGACTCAAGACGATAAGAAAAAAGCAGCTGCCGAAGCAGCAATCAAATATATAGAGCGTGATTCAATTGTAGGTGTAGGCACAGGCTCCACTGTTGTACATTTTATCAATGCTTTGGCTAACATCAAAAACGATATAGCGGGGGCGGTATCTAGCTCAGAAGATTCCAGCAAACGACTAAAGGCCTTAGGCATAGAAGTATTTGATTTAAATTCAGTGAATAATCTGGATGTTTATGTCGATGGGGCTGACGAAATCACGCAACATAAACACATGATAAAAGGTGGTGGTGCCGCTCTTACCCGAGAAAAAATCATTGCTGCTGTAGCCAAACAATTCATTTGTATTATTGATGACAGCAAACAAGTACCTATGTTGGGAAGTTTCCCACTGCCAGTAGAAGTGATCCCTATGGCCCGCTCTTACGTGGCCAGAGAAATCCTTAAATTAGGCGGAGATCCAGTCTACCGTCAAGGTGTCACCACAGATAATGGTAATGTTATATTAGATGTACATAACTTAACCATACTTAACCCTGTTGAGCTTGAAGAGCAACTTAATGCTATTGTCGGGGTCGTGACCAACGGACTATTCGCCCATCGTGGTGCAGATATTGTTTTGGTGGGAACAGAACAAGGTGTGAATACCATTAATTAAGTGAAATTACCGCAGAGCAACTCTGCGGTATAAGTTTTTGGTTTCTATTAGCGTCACTTTTGTTTTAGAGCAATGCCTCTAACGCGAGTTCTCCCTCGCCTATTTTACAAACGGCCCCTTGCATAGTGGCGAATAACTGCTCATCTAAACTGATTTTTATTTCCCCTCCTGGCATGTTCACAGAAATATTTGCATCACACAGACCTAAACCAAAAGCCACACCTGCTGACGCTGTACTACTGCTGCCTGAAGCCAAAGTATAACCTGCACCACGCTCCCAAATTTCTATTTGAATGGTATTTCGATCAATGACTTTTAAAAACTGTACATTGGTACGATTTTCAAAACGACTATCGTTTTCGATAACAGAACCAAATTCATAAGCCAATTTTGCACTGAGTTGTTCTACAGGGATCACAAAATGAGGGTTGCCTACACTTGCTCTGTAGCCTTCAAATGTTTTATCAGCAACTTGAATGGATTCTTTTTGTATCGCTAACGAGTGATCTTCACCATGGGTATATCTAACTTTGCCCATATCCACAGTGACACTTTTTCCTTGCTCATGTACGGTTGCTTTCACCTGACCACCTTTGGTTTCTATGGTAAATGCTTGATGAGATACCAACTGGCAGTCCCATAAATATCGAGAAAATATACGCAAGCCATTCCCGCTTTTTTCAGCTTCACTACCATCAGGATTAAAAATACGTAATTTAAAATCACTATTGCTGCTTTTTTCAGGCCCGTACAACACGCCGTCTGAACCAATCCCATAATGGCGATCACAGATTGTTTTGATTTCGGATTCGGTAATTTGCTGATCTAAGTCTTTTGGATCGACCACAATATAGTCGTTACCCAAGGCATGATATTTAGTAAATTTCATTTTTCTCTAATTAATAATGTTAGGCTCAAAGCCTAAATAAATTTGATGGCGAATTTTAATAAATTCCAAAAAAATCACTAATATTTATTAAGCTTTTATTATAACTAAGGAATAATTTTCACTAATCAGTTTACTTTTGTTATACATGTAGTGCTTTTCTACTGTGAATATGGGTGACGTTTGCATAACTGCTAGACAAATAATAATAATTATCTCGTCTAACTGATCGTAAAAGTCATAAAATGAGTATACATACCCATCAATAACCATTAGGAATTATTATGTTTGGTCTGTTTAATTCAAACCCCACTAAAAAATTACGAAAACTATATGACAGTAAATCAACCCAGGCTATGCTAGCTCAGCGCAAAGGCGATATTAAGAGTTATTCATTGTTAACCGCTGAAGCGGAAACAATTTGGAAAGAAATAGAACAACTTGAAGCCAATAAAAAATAACATTTAATCAAAATTCACAAATTATGTGACAGGCCTAAAGGATTAGTCTGAGTTTTTGTAATTAGTTAGTCATATTTATTTGACTGTTTTAAGCATCAAAGGAGAAATTCCGTTGACTATCTGATCAGATGTTCTATTTTTCAGTAATTGGGTGATGAAAATAGGCTCCATTGGTTTACCAAAATAATAACCTTGTGCAAATTGGCAGCCTAATTCGTATAATTTTTCTGCTTGCTCAACAGTTTCTACACCTTCGGCAATCACTTCTTTATTTAAATCAGCACACAGTAATAACATACTTTTAATAACCGCTTCGTCACGGTAATCACTGGTTATATTGGCAACAAATGAGCGATCGATTTTAATATAATTCACATCTAACTTTTTCACGTAAGCTAACGAACTCATACCTGTACCAAAATCATCGATTGACAATTTAACCCCCACAGCACGTAGCTCTGGGAAAACTCGCTGAGCGACTTTTAAATCGAACATAGTTCCACTTTCTGTGAGTTCAATCTCAATTAAATCAGGAGGTACTTGATAAAAGTTTAGCTGCTCTTTTAGAAATGGAATAAATGCTTGATCTCTAAGGTTATAAGGAGACAAGTTTACTGCCACACTGATTCGGATGCCTTCATTCAACCATAAACGACACTGCATAATGGCCTGTTTCAGAACATAACGAGTAAACTCGTGGATCACTGTACTTTGTTCAATGATATCGATAAATACCCCTGGAGCGAGTAAACCTTCTTCTGGATGCTCCGATCTCACCAATGCCTCAACACCAACAACCGTTCCTTTTGGTAAACTAACTTTTGTTTGGTAATACAAAATAAACTGGTTTTGCATTAGGGCACTATTTAATTGCCCTCGTAATTTAACCCAAAGCGCTGATTTAGAATTGAGTGTCTGGTCGAATACTTGATAACCCAACCTCAATTTTTTAGCATGATACATAGCTATGTCAGCTCGCTTAAACAACTCATCAACTTTAGTCCCGTGTTCAGGAAAACAAGCCACTCCGATACTAGCACCTATTTCAAACTTATTATTATTAACTAATAAGGGTTGACGACAGGCGGAGACGATTTCTTGAGCTAAAATTTCTGCCGCTACACTATCAATACCTTCATACCAAATAACAAATTCATCTCCCCCATACCTGACTACTTTGCCCTTAGTTCCGGCGATTTCTGACAATCTGTCAGCGATAGAAATAAGCAACTCATCGCCTGCAGCATGCCCCATAGTGTCATTAACCTCTTTAAATTTATCGAGATCAATTAATAACAATGTGCCTTTTCTTTGTTCGACCGTGTCTGTAGAAGTTTTCACTTTATTCAAAAAAGCCCTTAACACAGATGCCAGATAGTATCGGTTAGGCAATTTAGTTAAGTCATCATGATTAGCCATATAAGCCAATTTTTGATTATTTTTTTCAAAACGATTAGTAATTAACGCAGAAATAACCAGTGCAGCCCACACGGCCAGCCAAAACGTTAAAAATGCTGTGATAGAAAGTCTATTGGCAACATATTCTAAAGCTTTATTTAAGGTGCTAATTCTTCGAAGCAACAGCACTGCAAAGCCACTATCAGGGTCTGATTTGTATATCCAAACAAAACGTTCTTCATGCTTCTCTATAAAACCACTACTTTCAATTTCATTATCAATCGCCATAGAAATATCAATAGGATAAGGCCATTGTAGATTATTTCTGACATTAACCTTACGTTCACCAAACCATATATCAATTCCGACAAGTTCTGGATCTAAGGTTTTAAATATGTGATTGGTTTTAAGTTTCTCACTTGCAGTTAAATCTTCATTAGGCTGCGAATAAATGATCGACATTTGTTGAATCAGCTGAGTAGCCAGTTTATTGGTGTTTTCAAGTTCGACCGATTCACCTAAATCAACAGCTAATTTGTATGCAACCGAGATAAAGATAGCGGATACAGCAACCGCTAAACCCACAGATCCAAAAATTAAACGTCGGCGTAAACTGGAGTCTGATTCGATAGGCCCTTTAGTGTCCATATCAAGAGTAGAGGTCTAGGTGAAGTCTTTCTTGCAGGTATTGATATTGGCGAGTTTATATACTGGACACCAACCTATTGTTGTAGATATTAAGTTCATAACAGAAAAAATGAGAATAAAGGCTTGCAGGAAAATATCTCCTATTATTGCCAAAAAAACACACAGTACAAAAGAAGAGCAATACTTAAAATAGCTCGAATAATACGGTCAACATTACCACAATTCGCTTTTGGCAAATTCATCATTTACTTCCCCACTTAAACTGGCTCTAAAGCACATTTTTAATTTGGATAAGATCAAAACATCAACATACACTAGCACGCCCATTGATTAGAGCCTAGAAAACTAATTTAATACTTTAGTAACAAGCTTAAAAAACAAAGGGCTATCGAGATAGTTTAGCTGACGTAAATTTTAGATTTTTTGGCGTTTATATTTACTTCACCTTATCTAAGGATTCACAGGAGGAAGGGTTTTAGAGTTTGGCAATCTTCAATATTGCTTTTCTGCCCAACTTTCAAAAATTAAGCAGGCTGATACGCTATCGACTTTTTGTTTATCCAGTTTTTTGTAACCGCCTAGCTCAAATAAGCGAGCTTTTGCGTCTACCGTAGTTAAACGTTCATCACAGGTTTCTACTGACACTTTATATTTTGCATTAAGACGATTAGCAAATTTTTTCGCCGAAAATGTCACTTGTTGATTAGTGCCATCCATGTTCAAAGGCAAGCCTACCACGGCCAATTGTGGTGTCCACTCGGCAAACAGTTTGGCCACAATATCCCAATTAGGAATACCGTCTACGGCTTTAATGGCATCTAATGGTGAAGCGGTGCCGGTAATTTCTTGGCCTACCGCCACACCAATACTTTTGGTGCCAAAATCAAAGGCTAATACAGTGCGTTGTCCTTGTTTAGTCATTTAAGCGTGGCCTACATCTGGCGCGATTTGCCATACATCTATCCCCAACATATGTACCGCAGCCTCCCATTTTTTATGGATTGGCACGTCGAACAATACTTCACTATCTGCTTCAACCATCAGCCAAGAGTTACTTTGAATTTCTTCTTCTAATTGCCCAGCTGACCAACCTGAATACCCCAATATAACTAAGGATTTTTCTGGTGAGGAATCATTACCCAAACAAGATAATATGTCTTTCGAAGTAGTCACCATAATTTCAGACGTCATGGCTAAACTTGAAGTCCAACCTTCTTGGGTAGTATGCAAAATAAATCCTCTATCTTGGCTCACAGGGCCGCCTGCTAATACAATGTTTTCAGCTTTGTCATCTAACACTTCGGCATTTTCGTCAGCTTGAGCCACAAGTTCCTTCAAGTTCATGCCTACAGGTTGGTTAATCACTAAGCCCATAGTACCTTGTTCATTGTGCTCACAAATATAGACCACTGTTCTGGCGAAATATGGATCATCCATACTCGGAGAAGCGATTAGTAAATAATTCTGCAGACTGTGCATAATAGGCGTTAGACTCCTTTTATTTGTGCTAAACGTTTTTCAATAGCGTCAAACAACATACCTGTAATATTCACATCATAAGCTGCTTCAATTTCTCGTACACAGGTAGGGCTAGTTACATTTATTTCTGTTACACGATCACCTATCACATCTAGGCCAACAAATATTAGACCTTTTTCAACTAATAATGGGGCAATCGTTTCGGCTATTTTAAAGTCAGATTCCGTCAAGGGTTGTGGACGTCCCGTACCACCAGCGGCTAAATTTCCACGGTTTTCACCTTTAGTGGGTAATCGAGCTAAACAATAAGGCACCACTTGACCATCAATAATCAGAATACGTTTGTCACCGTCTTTTATCTCAGGTAAAAAACGTTGGAACATTGCATAACGAGAACCTAACTCAGTCAAAGTCTCAATTATTACCCCTAAATTATTGCCATCCTCTTTTACCCTAAATATTGAAGTACCACCCATACCATCTAGTGGTTTACAAATAATATCTTGGTGTTTTTGATGAAACTCTCGGATAAGAGCAGAATCACGTGTCACTAAAGTATCAGCTACTAAATCAGGGAACCATGAAGTAAATAGTTTTTCGTTAAAGTCTCGCAAGCTTTGCGCTTTATTGACCACCAAAGTCCCTGCTTGCTCTGCCAATTCAAACATATGAGTAGCATAAATAAATTCATTATCTACAGGAGGATCTTTACGCATCAAAATTACATCTAAGCTGGCCAAGCTAAGGTGTTGTTCATTTTCTAAGGAGAACCAATCATTGACATCTTGCTGTACCGATAAACTCGACATACGGGCCATTGGCTTACCATTTTGCAGATAAAGATCAGCCATCTCCATATAATACAATTCGTAACCACGAGACTGTGCGTCCAACAGCATGGCAAAACTAGTATCTTTCTTAATATTTATAGACTGGATGGGATCCATCACAATGCCGAGTTTAATGCTCAAAAGTATTTCCTTAGTGTAAATGGCTAGGGTTGTAACAACTCTAATGATGAGGGGATTTACTGAAAATTCAAGGCCACAAGTAAATACTATAGAGGCTTTGCAATCTTTTTTACTGATGCACAACCAACTAGAAGCACTATTGTTAAATAAAAAGTTTAATAAAAATAGTTGTTTAGTAAAAAGTACAAAAAAGTAAGGGCAGCTATTTATGCTTCCCCCCAATATTTTCCGTCACACCTTCAAAGTAATAAAAATAATATACTTGTCAGGATTACTCAAAAAATGTGTTCACTAAAAATACGTATTACTTAAAATGCATTCTCTTGATGTATTTTAATAAACAGAGGCGTGCCATGTTTACTGTAATCAATTTTATATTCTTTACCATTAATAGTTTGTACAAACAGTAAGGTTTTTTCTTCACCAAAAATATCAATATTAGTCACATCAAGCATTTCCATATCATATTGCTTTGCTTCACGTTTATTGTCGGGAATCACACCGGTAAATTCTTTAATACCTTTATGAGTTACAAGTACCGGTGGTTGATCTTCACCATTAATAACAAGTAAATCCACTTTTCTAATTTTATGAATTAGGGTGTTACGACCACTTACTAAATAGGGTCTTTCAGTCATTTTTATCTCCAATACATATCATAAATATGATTAAAATTTTTATATACAAAAGATAACAGAGTTTATTTACCCTTGCACATATTTCGTCACATTCTACTCTGTTAAGCATTTGAAATAATGTAAAAAATGCCGATATTTGAAATATCGCAAGCAAGTCATTGTCAGCCGTCAAGGCTAGTTATTTTGTTAATGAATACCTGAACTGCTACTTCAATAAGAATATAAAAAATAATTTCTTTTATAATCAATGTGTTAAAAAATAAAACAAAAATAATTAAAATTAATTCATTGAAAAATACCAGCCCATCTACATATCAGTATTGTCGACGCCGAAAGGGTTGACACAGAATCACAAGAAGTGACTCTGCTACATTCTTGTTAGACAAGAAAATGTAATCCCAATAATGGGCAGTGACATGGACAGCCATACTAAAACCGCCGCCGAATAATCGGGGCGAATTAAAATTTATATTGCTTAATATATGAGGATATACAAAATGCGTAACATCGATCTATCTCCACTTTACCGTTCATTCATTGGTTTTGATCACTTAGCTTCAATGATCGACACGGCTTCAAGAAACGAAAAACAATCATCTTACCCTCCATACAACATAGAGTTACTTGCCGAAGATAAGTATCGTATAACTATGGCTGTAGCGGGTTTTTCCAAAGAAGAAGTCAATATTGAAGTTCATGAAAACACCCTACAAGTAGTAGGTACTAAACCTGCTAAAGAGGGTGAAAATGAAGAACGGAAATTTTTACATAAAGGTATATCAGAGCGAAGCTTTGAACGTAAATTCCAATTAGGTGACCACGTTAAAGTATTAGCTGCTGACTTAGAACATGGTTTATTACACGTCGATTTGGAGCGTGTGGTGCCAGAGTCGAAAAAGCCTAGAAAAATAGAGATTGGTAGTAAACTTATCGAAAATAACGAATAAGCTTTACCCATACCTCCTTGTTTTATGTGTAAAAATTACGGCGCTTAGATAAGCGCCGTTTTTTATTAGTACAAAATTAAAATATTTAATACCGCAAGACAGAGCAAAGCAGAAAATGTAGCCAACATACCCGCTACACGTTGCCAACTAACCCCTGTATGACGACGTAAACCAAAAGCATGAATAAAACGACCAAATAACAAAGCAGCCCCTGAACAATGCAATAACACGCCATTACTACCATTTATTTCAGCCACAAATAATAGGATCAAAATGACAGGCGTATATTCACTAAAGTTTCCGTGGGCACGAATAAGTTGCTGAAAATGTTTATCCCCGCCATCACCTAAGGAGATTTTGGTTGCTCTTCTTCCACGAATGACCAGAATCGATAAATACAAAAACAGAATTCCAAGTAGCCCAGCATAAAATGCAGTAATAGGTGTGTGCATAATTTTTATCCTTAAATGAAAAAACCCACTATTAGGTGGGTTTGTTATTCATCATTATTTTAACTGGCTAACCTAACAAAGCAGCCAATTGCCCGCTAACTGTTTCAACGGCTTGTGTACCATCCAATTTATGATAAGCACAGTTACCGGCTTTTGCAGCTGCAGTGTAATAAGCAACTAAAGGTTTAGTTTGATCATGGTAGATACCTAAACGCTTACGAACAGTTTCTTCTTGATCGTCTGGGCGAATAGATAAATCTTCACCAGTTTCATCATCTTTACCTTCCACCTTAGGTGGATTATATTTTAAATGGTAAACACGACCAGAGCCTGAGTGAACACGACGTCCACTCATACGTTCAACGATCACTTCATCTGCCACGTCGATCTCTACAACATGATCAACTTTAATATCGGCTTCTTTCATCGCATCTGCTTGTGGAATAGTGCGAGGGAAACCATCCAGTAAAAAACCATTAGCACAATCTTCTTGTGTAATACGTTCTTTAACAAGGCCAATTATCAACTCGTCAGATACGAGCTTGCCTTCATCCATTACGCGTTTGGCAGCCAGACCTAGATCTGTTCCTGCTTTAATCGCTGCTCTTAGCATATCTCCGGTAGAAATTTGTGGGATACCATATTTACCCATTAAAAATTGGGCTTGGGTACCTTTACCTGCACCAGGAGCTCCTAAAAGGATAATGCGCATGCTGAGTCCTCTGAAAAATTAAAATTAAAAAAAGTAAAGACGCAACTTTACACATTCGACTTTAAGGTTACAAGAATATTACACCTAAGTTTAGTAGTAAAAAGCCGAATAATTGCTTATTTTGGCGTTCTTAAACAAAAACGGGCATTTAAGCCCGTTTTTAACACTTCAACTTTAAAGTTTTAGGCCTTATTTTGCCAAGTTCATTAGTAGCTTGTTCAAATTCTGCACAAAGCTTGCAGGGTCTTTTAAACTACCCTGTTCAGACAATGCAGCTTGGTCGAACAAGACTTCGGTCCACTGGGAAAATTGTTCTTCATCTTGTACATCAGCCAATAGTTTTACAAGCTGATGTTCAGGATTCAACTCAAAATGATATTGAGTTTCAGGCACAGGTTGACCTGCAGCCTGCATTAACTTAGCCATTTGTGTTGTCATACCTTGTTCATCGGCAACAATACAGGCTGGAGAATCAGTCAGTCTGTGAGTGAATTTCACATCTTTAACTTTTTCCCCTAATGCTGTTTTAACTCGTTCTACTAAACCCTCAACTTGCTTTTCAGCTTCTTCTTGGGCTTTCTTACTTTCTTCGTCTTCTAAGTCACCTAAGTCCAACGCACCATGAGTGATAGACTGGAAAGATTTCTCATCGAACTCAGTTAAATGAGACATTAACCATTCATCGACACGATCAGACATTAATAAGACTTCAATGCCTTTCTTACGGAAGATCTCAAGATGCGGGCTAGATTTAGCCGCTTGATAACTGTCCGCAGTGATATAGTAAATCTTCTCTTGTTTCTCTTGCATACGACTTACATAGTCAGCTAAAGATACAGTTTGTGCCGCCGAATCATTATGAGTTGAAGAAAAACGCAACAAACCGGCAATTTTTTCTTTATTAGCGTGATCTTCAGCTGGGCCCTCTTTTAAGGCATTACCGAACTCTGTCCAAAACGCTTGGTATTTTTCAGCATCATTTTTAGCTGTTTTTTCAAGCATTTGTAATACGCGTTTAGTACAACCTTGACGCATTGCTTGAGTTACTTTGTTGTCTTGTAAAATTTCACGAGACACGTTTAAAGGTAAATCATTTGAATCTAGTAAACCTTTCACAAAGCGCAAATAGCTTGGCAACATTTGTTCTGCATCGTCCATGATAAAGACACGTTGAACATATAATTTCAAGCCGTGTTTTTGCTCACGATTCCACATATCAAACGGAGCTTTGCTTGGAATGTATAACAAGCTAGTGTATTCAGTTTTACCTTCTACTTTGTTATGTGACCAAGCCATAGGATCACTAAAATCGTGAGAAATATGTTTATAAAACTCAGTATATTCTTCGTCACTCACGTCTGATTTATCACGAGTCCAAAGTGCCGTTGCCTTGTTTACCGCTTCCCAGTGTGCAGGTACAGCTGGAATTTTAGTCTCATCAGGGCCATCTCTTTCAGGCTCTTCTTCTTTGTACATTTTTACTGGAATACTGATGTGATCAGAATACTTACTCACAATTGAACGCAACTTCCAATCGTCTAAAAATTCTTTTTCATCTTCTTTTAAATGCAAAGTAATTTCAGTACCGCGTTCCGCCTTTTCGATGTCGGTAATAGTAAACTCACCCTCACCTGCAGATTGCCACTGCACACCGTTAGCTTTATCGTCGCCAGCCGCACGAGTGCGAACAACTACATTATCAGCAACGATAAAGGCCGAATAAAAACCGACACCAAATTGACCAATCAACTGTGAATCTTTCGCTTCATCACCAGACAACTTCCCAAAAAATTCTTTGGTACCTGACTTGGCAATAGTCCCTAAGTGTTCAATAACGTCAGCTTTATTCATACCTATGCCGTTATCAGCAATAGTAATAGTGCCAGCTTCTTTATCTATGCTCAGCTTAACGTGTAAATCGCCGTCACCTTCATACAAGCTGTCATTAGACAAAGCTTTAAATCGTAACTTGTCAGATGCATCTGCTGCATTTGACACAAGTTCACGAAGGAATATTTCTTTATTTGAATAAAGTGAATGGATCATTAACTGCAGTAATTGTTTTACTTCAGTTTGGAAGCCATGAGTTTCTTGTTGAGCTGCTTCAGCCATAACCAAGTATCTCCTATATTTGTGGTTACTAAATCGTTGAGATAAGTAATAGGGCCGGATGGCCACTTTTCAAGGCTAAAAGTGTAATTTGTTTCTTTAAACACAGACTTATGTTGACAAATCTTCTATGGTTACCTAAACCAGCATTAAAATGCTTAATTCAATCAGCCTAAAATATTATGAAGGTTCTGTTTAATATGACAGTAAAATTAGACCAATTAAAAACGGCTATTTGGATTTACGATATTGAGTACTATAAAATTATTTGGGCAAACCAAGCTGCATTAACATTATGGGACAGTCCTTCGGTCAAATCTCTGCAACAACGAGATTTCAAATCGGACCAATCAGCAGCGGTGCAAGAAAGTTTGCTGCAATATCAGCAAGCATTCAGTAAAGATAGAATCATTCAAGAGAACTGGTTTTTTACTCCCAAGGGTAAAGAAACACAAGTTTTTTGCCAGATTTCAGGTTATCAACTGCCCGATGGCAGAGTGGCTATGTTAGTTGAAGCTCTCACTCCGAAAGCACAGTATTCAAATCCTCAATTTAGCGCGACTACCACTATTTCTAATTATCAGATTGATGGAAAATTTCTCAGTGGTAACCCGCCATTTACTAAGAAATTTGGCTCTAATGTCACACATTTAAAAGAGTTGATATGTGATCCCGATACATTGCTAAACCTATTCATAAGCATTAATAAAGGGCAACCTTTTGAGCAAGATGTATTAATGAAAACCATATCTGGAGAAAACTGGTATCACTTGACAGCTATCAATTTTCAACACAAAACAAACGATCCCAATATACTTATTCACCACTACGATATTCATGAACGTAAGATGGCCGAACAAGCCCTACAAAAACAAGCTTGGACAGATCCACTGACTGGTTTACTCAATCGTCGAGGTTTAGCTCACACATTACAGCCAATTATAGAATCAAACCTTGCCTTCACTTTGTTATACCTAGACTTAGATGGCTTTAAAATGGTCAACGATTCATCAGGCCATAGCACTGGAGATTTAATTCTGGCCGAAGTCGCTAATAGGATTAGTCAAAGTTGCTTTCCCTCCTCAGCACTATGTCGATTTGGTGGTGATGAGTTTGTTATCGCAATACATGAAATATTACCTCAACCAGAGCTAATAATACTGTTGGATAAACTCATTGAAACTATCTCTAAGCCATATAAAGATGCATGTCACAACTCAATATCCTTATCAGCAAGCATTGGTATATCTCGCTTTCCTGACTGTGGTCATGATATAGAGCATTTACTCATGTGTGCAGATGCCGCTATGTATCAAGCCAAGGCCTTAGGCAAAAAAAGGTGGGTTGAGTATCAAACTGGGATGGAAAATAAATTAAAACGCTTAAGTTATTTGGCCCAAAAATTATCTTTAGCTGAAACAAATAATGAATTATCACTGCATTATCAACCCATAATAAACCAACAAACTAAACAAATAGTCTCGTTTGAAGCGCTACTACGCTGGTACAATCCCGACTTAGGCAATGTCAATCCAGAAGAATTAATTAATGTCGCTGAAAAAACAGGACTCATACACGATATCGAAAACTGGGTTTTTAAACGCGCTTTACAAGATTTACTCACATTTAAAAAAATTATTGGTCAAGCCACCACTATGGCTGTAAATGTTTCAGGTTTACATTTGTCTGATGCAAACTTAAGTGGTTATGTGTTTTCTTTATTAGAAAAGTATAATTTGCAGCCTGAAGACTTAACCATAGAACTCACCGAAAGTGTGCTGTTAACTAACATTGACAGTACCCACTCAACTATGAATCAATTGATCGAATCGGGAATAACCCTGAGTATCGATGATTTTGGCACTGGTTATTCATCTCTAGCCTATTTGCATGCTATTCCAGCATCTGTGGTAAAGGTAGATAAAGCTTTTTTAAATCAAGTAGATAATAATACTTCCACATTAGAGTGTATTAAAACGCTGGTAAGTTCTTTAAAAATGAAGAGCTTAATTGAAGGAATCGAAACTGAGTACCAGGCGCAACTATTGCAAAAACTTGGTTATAACTTACAGCAAGGTTATTTTCACGGCAGACCCCAGCCTATGGATTATTATACCAATCTAAAACTTATCTGACTGTGCGTATTATTAGGTGCTAATGAGTGACTAATGAGGTTTTAAAAACCAAGCTATAGGTCTCTGCGACCAACAAAAGCATGAATCAAGGTATTGCCATCAATAAACTCTAATTCACCGCCCACTGGCACGCCATGAGCAATTCGGCTGGCTTTTATCCCAGCACTTTTACACATATGGGCAATATAATGAGCCGTGGCTTCCCCCTCTACATTTGGGTTAGTGGCAAGAATGACTTCTTCAATATTATTTTTCTCAAATATTTCCGATAACTGTTCTAAACCAATTTCTGCCGGGCCAATTCCATCAATAGGAGACAAATGCCCCATCAAAACGAAATATCGTCCTTTAAATTCAGAGGTTTGTTCTATCGCCAACACATCTTGCGGTGACTCAACTACACACAAAATTGTGCTCGCTTGGCGCTTTGGACTGGCACAAATTTCACACAAACTATTTTCACAAAAGGTACGGCATTGCTCACAGTGTTTCACATGCTCCATAGCATTATGTAATACATGACTCAGCTGTAAAGCCCCTTGACGATTACGCTCTAATAAGTGAAAAGCCATACGTTGCGCGCTTTTAGCACCTACACCAGGTAATATCTTAAAAGCATCAATCAGTTCTTGAATTAAGGGGCTAAATTGCATAAATAACCTTAAAAAGGCATCTTCATGCCAGGAGGCATTTGCATTCCACCTGTGACACCAGCCATTTTTTCTTGGGTGGTCTCTTGAATACGTCTGTTAGCATCGTTGATAGCTGCAGCAACCAAATCTTCGATCATTTCTTTTTCGTCTTCCATCAAACTATCATCGATTTCAACACGACGTACAGCATGATTACAAGTCATGGTAACTTTTACTAAACCAGCACCAGACTCACCAGTGATTTCAGTTTTAGCTAACTCTTCTTGGCTTTTTTGCATGCGCTCTTGCATTTGCTGCGCTTGCTTCATCATGTTGCCCATTCCACCTTTAAACATTTTTTATTCTCTCTTATCTGTAGTTATTCATTATTAGCTGCTATGCACCTAATCAATTTATCTCGCTTGCACACTCTGCTCAATGACATTTGCAGCAAATCGTTGTTGTAACAATTGTATGCCTAGATCTGTCTTAATCACATGATGAGCATATTCTTGACGCACTTGATTAATCTTAATCTGCAAAGCATAAGGAGTATTAATGGGTTGCCCCATGACAATTTCAAGTTGAATATCTGAATTAAATGCACTGCACAAGGCTTGTTGTAATAAAGAGTGAGCCGTGGGTGAATTTAAATGCTCTTTCCCTTCTAACAAAGTTAAAGTCACACGATTACCTTCTCGATGAAAAGAAGAGTGCAAAGCTAACTGCTTAGTTAAAGCATTGATCTTCATGTCATCAATCAACTTACTCCATTCATCAAGTTGCATTGATTTATGAACTTTTTGATTGTTAGGCAAAAATGCGGGGACAACCAAAGTCACTTCGCCGACATTGGCTTCATCTAAGTGAGCATTTGGATCGAAGATATCTTCATCTACTGGCATATTCGAATCAAATTCAGGGGCTAATTTGTTATTTTCTACTGCCTCTAACGCCCAAGGGGGAATATGCTCAGTTTCAGATTGTAGAACTTGAAGCTCTGGTTCAACAGGTGCAGAAATCACTCTTTCTTGATTATTATCGACGGGATCAACCGGTTGATTGAGCGGCGCAGTAAGCTCAGTAGTCTCTTGCTTTGTGAAGTGATTATCAGTTTCAGCAGAGGACTGCTGTTGTTCAATATTAGCACTAGAGGTCTGCTTACTTTGGTTTTGCTCTCGGATCGAGGCTAAATTTGGTAACTCAGTGCGTTCAGACTTTTTTACCTGTTCTGAATTTTCCTCCTGTGCAGACTGGTTTTGTTTCAGTCTATTACGCAAGGCAATTAAGTCTTGAGTACTAGAAGTTGCTGGCGCAGGTGTATTGTCGACAACAGCTTGTTGATTTTCAGGCACACTATTTTGAGAATAGGAGTCCTCTAAAGTCACTGGCTGTAATTCGTTATAATCAGCGTCTTGAAATCCCATATCTTGAGCTTCAGCTAGGATATCTTGTTGTTGCTCAAATAAATTTTGTTCTGCTGATTGTTGGGTATATTGTTGATTATTTTGCTGTGAACTCGCTGTTTGTTGTGCTTCAGGTATTACTTCTGCTGCAGGCTCCACCAAAGGAAGCTCGGCAACAGGTTCGATTTGGCTAACAGTTTGTCCAATTGGTGTATCATCAGTGCTAGCTTGCTGTTGAGCATGCGCGGCTGAAGGCGAGGAAATTTGTGGTGCTGCTGGAGTTTGCGCAACTATTTCAGTTGGATCCAATTGTAAATTATCAGGACAAAACGCTAACATACGTAATAAAGTCATTTCTAAGCTTGTACGGGGATCGGCTCCGTAGGGCAAATCTTTTTTACCTGTTAGGGCGATTTGATATAACAGCTGAATTTGTTCAGCAGGAACAGATTTTGCCAATTGGTAAATAGCTCTAGCTGAAATGGTTTCTAGTTTGCAAGCATCAGGCACAAATTGAGTTAAAGCTACTTGATGTAACAAACTCATGATCTCAGCCAATATTTGCGAAAAATCAGGGGCTTGCATTGCCATTAATTCAACTTGCTGCATCACAGTCGAACTGTCTTTTTGCACCACAGCATGTACTAATTTTAATACCTGATTTTTATCCATCAGGCCTAACATATCGGTGACTATTTGTAGACCAACAAAACCATTACCTTGAGCGATCGCTTGATCAGTTAAACTTAATGCATCTCGCATACTGCCTTGAGCAGCTCGTGCTAATTGAGTCAGCGCATCTTTGTCAAATTGAAGACTTTCTTCACTCAACACATAATCTAATTGTTTGGCGATTTGCCCACGGGACAAGGCTTTCAAGTTAAATTGTAAGCAACGAGACAAAATAGTAACAGGCAATTTTTGTGGATCAGTGGTCGCTAATAAAAATTTTACGTGAGGAGGTGGCTCTTCAAGGGTTTTTAATAGGGCATTAAAGCTATGTTTAGACAACATGTGAACTTCATCGATTAAATAGACTTTATATCGTCCTCGACTTGGCTTGTACTGCACATTATCTAATAATTCGCGGGTATCTTCGACTTTGGTCCGAGAAGCGGCATCGATTTCTAATAAATCAATATAGTTACCATTTTCAATTTCCTGACAAGTACCACATTGACCACAAGGCGTTGCACTTAACCCTTGCTCACAGTTTAAACTTTTTGAGAAAATCCGAGCTATGGTGGTCTTCCCGACCCCTCGAGTACCGGTAAATAAATAAGCATGATGTAACCGATTATTATCAAGAGCATTGGATATAGCAGTGACCACATGTTCTTGGCCCACTAATTCGGCAAATCGATTAGGTCGCCATTTTCGTGCTAAAACTTGATAACTCATAGTCGCTTACTATCCGCTTTAATTTTGTCCATCGGGACAGTTACTCACCTTCAAATTGACAAATAGAATAACTAGTTACGCCAATATCAAGCAGTTTTTGTTCGCCACCTAAGTCAGGTAACGAAATAACAAAACCAGCATGCTCGACGATTCCACCTAAACGTCGAATCAAATTAGCAGTAGCGATCATAGTGCCACCTGTTGCTAATAAATCATCAAGCATTAATACTTTTTCACCCGGCTTAACGGCATCTTTATGCATTTCTAAACAATCAGTGCCGTACTCTAATTCGTAACTTTCACTGATCACTTCTCTGGGTAATTTATTAGGTTTACGAACCGGTATAAAACCAATTCCTAGCTCAATAGCCAGAGGTGCACCAAACAAAAAACCTCTTGCTTCAGTGCCTGCAACCTTATCAAATCCCATAGGTGCGAAATGTTTAACCATTTCAGAAATGGCGGAAGAATAAGCTTTGTGATCTTCTAATACTGAGGTGACATCACGAAACATGATGCCAGCTTTTGGATAATCAGGAACTGTTCGAATTACTGATTTTATATATGCTGCGGGCACGTACTTCCCCGTTTATAAGTAGCTAGATTAATTGAATAAGCTAGTAGTATTAAATGTAATAAACAAACCAACCAATCACAACATGCATCAAAGGTAGTGCAACTAACAAACCTACAGCAATCAGGAAGTGTGTAAAACTAAATGGGTCTTTAAATTCTTTCTCATCGTGCATCGAGATTCTCCAAAATAGCGGGGATTAACCCTTAAATAGAACAACTAAAATTCAGCCGCAGATGGTAATCCAAAGTCGATTAAATTGATAGTATTAAAACTAAGAAGTGCTTATCTCAAAGCAATTTATTATCTTCATGGATAGGCAATAAAATATGCTGACCCAATAACTGTCGTAGCACTTGTTGTAAAGAATCACTAACTTGCTGTTGATTTAATTGTGGCATAGCGAGACTCATTTTTTCAACCAACTGTAGAGTTGAAATCGAAGCAACGTTTTGAATAATATTTATTAAATGTGCGGTAACTTGATTAACTAAAGTAAAATGCACTTCGTCCTCAATGTCTCTGTACACCACTAAATAAACAATTTCTGAGCTGTCAGTCGGTTGAAAATCTGACGAAATCTGATGAACTGGGTACTGATAACTAACTAAGCTTGCCAGTTCAGACATGCTTACATGACTGACAAGATCGGTGCCATTCCAAGGTGACAAGGTTTGTGATGATATTCGCACACTGACATCAAGTTCTAACCATTCATAATGAGCTAACTCTTGCATAAAGACGGGATCATTTTTAGTCAGTTCATATTCTGAACTCAGGTAATCTACAAACTCCTTACTGATATCAATAAAATAAGGGGAAAGACACTGGTGTTCAGCAAAAAAAATTCGGACTAATTGTTGCCAATCTTGCTGGCTATATACACTTTTTAATACCGGAAAAGCAGAGCTGATAAAACCTTCCACATTATTAAAAAATAGCTCTCGATAAATTTGTAGGCGCCTATCTTCAATATTTCCTTGGTAAGGGTTTTCATCTGGATTTTTAATATGAGCCACAAAATCCATTTGCGCTTGTTTCAATGATTTCATTAGACAAATTGCCTTTGGGGCTGCTGAGACTTATCAAATAACTGCTGAATTTGTCTAATTTTTTCTACCTCTAATAACAATTCTCGGATAGGAGGAATATTAAAGTCTCGTTCTAACAATGTGGGAAACACACCGTGAATTTCGTAGGCTTTTTGTAATAATTGCCATACAGGTTCAATCACATCTGCGCCATGAGTATCCACTTTAAGGTCATCAGCTTCATCAAAATGTCCAGCAATATGTCCGTAGACTATTTTATTGCTGGGCATAGCTGCTAAAAATGCTTCTGCATCATATTGATGATTGATTGAATTCACGTAAATATTATTGATATCCAATAACATTAAACAGCCAGATTCTTGCAATACAGACAAGGTAAATTCTTGCTCAGACATTTCCTGACCTGGTGCAGCGTAATAAGATACATTTTCTAACAACAGAGGCCGCTCAATAATATCTTGAACTTGCTGGACTCTATTTACTACATGTTTTACAGCCTCTTCAGTGAAAGGTATCGGCATCAAGTCATACATGTGGCCTTGTCCTGAGCAATAACTTAAATGTTCACTGTAATACAAGATATCATGCTGATCTAAAAAGGTTTTCACCTGTTTAACGAAGTCCACATCCAAAGGATCAGGACTACCAATAGATAGAGATAACCCATGACTCACAAAGTTTTGTGTCGTGGTAAATTGTTGTAAATTTTTTTGAAACCTGCCCCCCATTGGGATCCAGTTTTCAGGAGCGACTTCCCAAAAGTCAACTGCATCAGGGATCTCAGGTAATAGCTGATCTAACATCTCACGACGTAAACCTAATCCAACACCAGCAAGGTTCTTTTTTTCCATAAGGTTAGTAATCTCAATTTAAATTGAAAAAGCCGGCAAATAGCCGGCTTTAAAAAATAATATTAGTCTAATCTGTGTTTGAGCAGATTAGACTAGGCTTGGCCACCACATTTACCTTCGCCGCACTTACCTTCTTTTTTAGTTTTTTTGTCGCCCCCGCATTTGCCTTCGCCACACTTGCCTTCTTTCTCAGCTTTTTTGTCGCCACCGCATTTACCTTCACCGCACTTGCCTTCTTTCTCAGCTTTTTTGTCACCGCCGCATTTGCCTTCGCCACATTTGCCTTCGCCACACTTACCTTCTGGGGCTTGTTGCATATAACCAGACTCTAAAGACTGCATCCCAAAAGGACTAGCATTTGCTTGCAGACTAACAGAAGCTAAAGAACCAATGACAACAGCGCCTAAAGTCGTAGCCATAGTTGTTTTTTTAATTTTTGTCATATTTTGGTTTCCTTTAAATGATTTTAATAATAAACGGAATATTATATATGTTCCCGTATATGACCCTAAATCAATAAAATTAATTTCATTTTGACTGCTAGATATATTATTTAACCTGAACTCGGGATAATGAGTGTCGTTTCAAATTAAATTTTATAAATAATTCAAATACTTAAAAATAAACCCTGAGTTATATTTGGATTAAGGTTTATACGATGACGAAATTTTTCGTGTATAGCAAGGCGGTTTTTCTAGTAATAGCGGGCTATTACTAGAAAATCCAACGCGCTAGGCGCAAAAATAGCGTTATCGAGAGGTTCGGTTTATCCCTAGCTCAGGTTATTTAGTGCAATGGATCTTAATAACCAAAATTCTAAAAATGCAGGCAAATATTATTCTAACACTGAGATTGGATCAGATATTTTCGCTTTACCTTGATTAATTGATATTTCTACTCGTCTATTACGACTTCTATTTTGTGCACTTGTACCTTCGTCTAGAGGTGCAGTATCAGCCTTACCGACTACTGACATTCGACTTTCATTAAAACCTGCAACTCTTCTTAATTCTTCCGCCACGGCAACTGCTCGTTGAGATGATAAATCCCAGTTTGAACGATACAACTCATTTGAAATTTGTTGGCTATCACTGTGCCCGGATACTTCAATATCCCCAGGCATCTCGGCTAACAAAGCACCTATTTTTCGTAGGATTGGCACAAACTGTGGTTGCAGAAAAGCAGAACCAGCAGAGAACGAGCCATTTTCACGAATACGAATAATAATCTGTTGCCCTAAAGACTCCATCTCTACGGCCCCATCTACAATTTCTTTTTCTAACTGTTGCGCCACTTTTTTCATTTGTTCGGCAATTTCTTGCTGAGCAGCACTTTGATTTGTGGTTACCCGAGTACTAGTTGTTTGTTCTGATGCGGTTTGTTGTGCTGCACCACCACGCATTTCACCACGTTGTTTTTGTCGTCCACCAGCCGAATCTTCACTTCCAGCTTGAAACTCAAGCATCTCTTGAGTCATATCAGTCGTTTGTTGTTGAATAGTATCAATAGGAGTCGGTTCAGGTCGACCGGGTCTAAACTCCATAGCAATAACACTAGTGCCTTTAGGAATATCTTTCACTTCTATTTTATTTTGTACGCCAAAGGCAAACTTCATAGAACCAGCAATTTGTTTGAACTTCAGTACATCCATCTCAGAAAAAGACAACAACAGTACAAAGAAGCACATTAATAGTGACATTAAGTCAGCAAAAGTCCCCATCCATGCAGGGAGTCCCTCTGGGGGACATTTAGGGCATTCTTCTTCAGACATGAGTTATTCAGCTTCTTCGTCAGAGCCACGTTTACTAGCAGCAATATAATTTTTTAAGATTCCTTCAATCACTCTAGGATTTTGTCCATCAGCAATACCTACTATTCCATCTAAGATTAACTTTTGGTTTAATTTTTCTTCTTCGCTTCTATGTCCTAATTTAATCGCAATCGGTATACACAATAAATTGGCTAACATTGCACCATACAAGGTGGTTAAAAGTGCTACCGCCATTGCAGGTCCAATAGATTTTGGATCATCCATGTTTGATAACATCGCCACCAAACCTACTAAGGTACCTATCATGCCCATCGCAGGGGCAACATCGCCGAGGTTTTTAAATATACTCGCACCAAAATCATGGCGCTCTGTTGTCATGGCGATATCTTTGCTCAGTGTCGCTTTTACGATGTCGACATCGTGGCCATCCACTAACATATCGACCCCTTTTTGCATGAAAGGATTGTCGATTTCAGCTTCTTCCAAAGCCAAAAAACCACCTTTTCGGGCGGCATCTGCCATTTCGACAATTTTTTCAATTAATACTTCTGGTGCATCTACTTTAAACATAAATGCTTTACCAGCAACTTTACCTGCCCCAAAAAATTGCCCAAGAGTAAACTGTGACAAAACAACAAATAAACTTCCGCAAAATACGATTAATATTGATGGCACGTTAATAAACATACCTATATCGCCACCCTGAATCATGGCCATTATAACAAAGCCAATAGCTCCCAGAATACCGATTATGCTTGCTAAATCCACGTGGCGCTCCCAATCCTAATAAAGCTAAAATTTAATCAACGGTTAACCGTTACTTTGATAACTGACAATTTAAATACATTACACAACAAGTAAATAGATAAATTAAGCTAATGCTTTCTACATCATATTATCGACTTTAATAAATATTTCTATAGTCCCACCTCACTCGATCACATTATCATTAAATATTTGACCCCTTTTTTGAGCTCAGGTAAGGTGCGTGCCTGTCGAAAAAAAGCCTGTCACTAGGTAGATGAACTATGACCAGTCGTAAAAAAGCGGAATCACTAACCTTCGAAGAATCTATGCAAGAATTGGAAGAGTTAGTCAGCAGCATGGAACAAGGCGAATTGCCTTTAGAACAAGCCTTAAAAAACTTTGAACGAGGCATTACTTTGGCAAGACACAGCCAAAAACAGTTAAAAGATGCAGAACAAAAAGTTCAAATTTTAACCAGTCAAAATGGCCATCAAACATTGGATGTGTTTGAGACCAACAATCAGTAAATTGAATGAACTTAAATACTTTTCAAAAAAATACTAAACAAAGAGTCGATTCGGGCTTAACTGACGCGATTGAATCACTTCCTGGGCATGCTGATAAATTAAAGCAGGCTATGCTATATGCGTTATTAATTGGCGGTAAAAGAATGCGGCCTTTTCTGGTTCACGCAACCGGACAAATGTTAAACGTGTCGAGTGAAGATTTAGACGGTCCAGCTAACGCCATTGAAGCGATTCACGCATATTCATTAATCCATGACGATTTACCCGCCATGGATGATGATGAATTACGCCGTGGTCACCCAACCTGTCATATTCAATTTGACGAAGCGACTGCGATCCTTGCAGGAGATGCATTACAATCTTTAGCATTTGATATTTTATGTCATTACCCTTTGAGGCAAGACAGTAAACGTATAGCGCTAATTCGTATTTTAAGTAAAGCAGCTGGCTATAATGGTATGTGTGGCGGGCAAGCAATGGACTTAGCTGCCACTGATCAACAAATTAGTCAAAAACAGTTAGAACAACTACACAACAAAAAAACCGGCGCATTATTAATCGCCTGTGTTGAAATGGCAATTAGCCTTGCAGATGATGTAAGTCCAGAAAACAAACAACATTTAATGCAATATGCACAAACAATTGGTTTAGCTTTTCAGGTGCAAGATGATATTTTAGATGTCACTAGTGATTCAACAACCCTAGGAAAACCGCAAGGTTCAGACCAAGCGCAAAATAAAAGCACCTACCCAGCCATGCTGGGATTAAGGCAAGCACAGACTTATCTTGACGAACTTCACCAACAAGCGCTTCAAGCTTTGCGCGCTTTGCCTTACAATACCCAGCTGTTGGTCTCGTTTACCGACTTCGTTATTCATCGTACTTATTAAATTGAGTACCCGAATAAAATTATTTTAATTAGTTGAAACTCATTTAATGACCCTAGATATAGCTCACTACCCCACTCTTGCCTTGGCTGAAACGCCAGAATTGCTTAGAGAGTTGCCTAAAGAAAAATTACATCAATTGGCCACTGAACTGCGTCAATATTTATTGACCAGTGTCAGTCAAAGTAGTGGGCATTTTGCTTCGGGTTTAGGCACCGTTGAATTAACCGTCGCCTTACATTATGTCTACAACACCCCTTTCGATAGATTATTATGGGATGTTGGCCATCAAGCTTATCCCCACAAAATCCTTACGGGTCGCCGGGATCGTATGCAAAGCATTCGTAAAAAAGGTGGTCTGCACCCTTTCCCTTGGCCTAAAGAAAGTGAGTATGACACCTTTGCAGTTGGCCATTCTTCTACCTCAATTAGTGCCGCTTTAGGCATGGCTGTGGCTGCAGAAAAAGAAGCGTTAGGCCGCAAGATAGTAGCTGTAATTGGTGATGGAGCTATGACCGCAGGGATGGCTTTTGAAGCACTTAATCATGGTGGAGACATTGGCAAAGATATGTTGATCATCTTAAATGATAATGAAATGTCTATTTCTGAAAACGTCGGCGCCTTAAATAGTCACTTAGCCCGTTTATTAACTGGTAATTTTTTCAATACTATACGTGACGGCAGTAAAAAATTGCTCAGCACAGTGCCCCCTATCAAAGAATTCGCTAGCCGTGCCGAAGAACATATTAAAGGTATGGTAGTACCAGGCACCATTTTTGAAGAATTAGGATTTAGCTATATTGGCCCAATAGATGGTCATGATGTAAATGGTGTAGTGGATACCTTACGTAATATGCGTAATATTAAAGGCCCGCAGATTTTACATGTGGTGACCAAAAAAGGTAAAGGTTACGAGCTTGCCGAACAAAATCCAATTAAGTTTCATGCTGTACCTAAATTTAATCCCGCTGCCCAAGAATTACCTAAAGCAGCACCTTGCGATCCGTCATTTTCTGCAATATTTGGTGATTGGTTATGTGACATGGCGGCCCAAGATCCGAAACTAATGGCCGTCACCCCAGCAATGCGTGAAGGTTCTGGTATGGTGAAATTTTCTCAAAAATTTCCCGAACAATATTTCGATGTAGCCATAGCTGAACAACATGCTGTGACTTTTGCCGCTGGTTTAGCCAAAGAAGGCTTAAATACAGTTGTGGCCATTTATTCGACCTTTTTGCAGCGGGCTTACGATCAATTGATCCATGACGTAGCAATACAAGAACTACCGGTATTATTTGCCATTGATCGCGCCGGATTAGTAGGCGCCGATGGGCCCACACACCAAGGTGCATTTGACATTTCGTTTTTACGCTGTATACCGAATATGGTGATTATGACCCCAGCTGACGAAAATGAATGTCGTCAAATGTTATACACTGGCCATACTCTAAATAAACCAGCCGCAGTCAGATACCCAAGGGGGTCTGCCACAGGTGTTGAACCCACTAAAGAAATGTCTGCTTTTGTCTTAGGTAAAAGCCGCAGTATTCGCCCAGGTAAAAAAGTGGCCATCCTAAATTTTGGTATTTTATTACCCTACGCACAACAAGCAGCAGAACAAATAGATGCGACTGTCATTGACATGCGTTTTGTTAAACCTCTTGATACTGATGTTATTGACCAACTAGCGGCTGATCATGAGTTATTTGTCAGCATAGAAGATGGAGCCATCATGGGTGGTGCGGGTAGTGCCGTAGCTGAATATCTAATCTCTTCGAAACACAGCAGTAAACTATTACAACTTGGTCTGCCTGATGAGTTTATTATGCAAGGTACACAACAAGAAATGTACGCAGAGTTGGGGTTAGACTGTAAAGGTATATTGACTAAGATCAAGCAGTGGCAAGATAGTTAAAAGCAGCGGTAAAGCAATGAATAGGAGATAGATACTAGAGAATCAAAATATAGATCCCTGCTAACAGCTTGTAGGAATGAAGATTTGTACTGACTATCCTACCATTCCCGCAAACAATTAAAACAGTAATGTAATTGTAACAGTGGATGTCTCTATAAGCGCGGTAAGCGCTCCTTATCAACAGCAAAATTACGATTGACATTATTTGGTATTACCGTAATCTAAAACGATAATGATGAATTTAATTAAACAATATTAGCTATCAACTAAAAGATAAAATATTTTAAAATGACCCAACTTAATCTACATCACATTCTTCAACCTATTGATCGTCTGGCGATCTCTGTGCGCTGGCTTATTCTTGCTGTGGTTTGATGTAGACTAATATAAATACCTCAAAAGCCGCAGCATTCAGTCTGCGGCTTTTATCTTTCTATCCCCCAACATTGATAAAACGCGACTAAATAGCTTCACTCTTTGGGTTATCTGTGAATAACAACAGAAAAGGAGTACAAAAATGAAAGTCGCAATTGCCTACCTAACCGTTGTTTTGGTTTGGTCTACTACTCCGTTAGGACTAGCATGGAGCAGTGAGTCTGTGCAGCCTAGCATGGCGGGTTTTCTTAGAATGACGATTGCCTTAGTGTTAGGATCTGCGCTGTTGGGCGTATTTCGAATTAAGCTACCACTGCACTCATCTGCACTAAAACTTTATGCATTTTCTTCAATCGGCTTATTTGGCGGTATGTTTAGTTCATACTTAGCCGCAGCGTATATATCAACAGGCATGATGTCCTTAGCCTTTGGTATGTCACCGATTATCACAGGTGTATTAGCTTATAAACTGCTGGATGAACCCAAATTGGGGCTGAACAAAATAATAGCCATTGGCTTGGCGTTTATAGGTTTAGCTATTGTTTTCGCAGATAATGTCAACATGGCCCATGATGCTTGGAAAGGTATGGTATTAATCGCCTTAGGGGTTATTAGTTTCAGCTACAGTGCTGTATTGATCAAAACCGTAAAAATTGAGATCCATCCTGCAGCCACTATGGTGGGCTCAATGTTATTTGCCGTGCCGTTGTATTTCGTTACATGGTTGCTTATGGATGGTACCTTGCCAGTTGATACTTGGAGCCGTAAATCTATTATCACTATTATTTATTTGGGGGTATTTGGTTCACTCATTGGTTTTGTTTGTTATTTTTATATTTTACAGAAACTCACCACTGGCAGCGTGGCACTGATCACTATGATGACGCCGGTTTTTGCCATCATTTTAGGCAGCACCTTGAATAATGAAGTGATTACCTTGAATGTTATTATCGGTGCATGTGCAATTATTTCTGGTCTAGCCTTATATCAACAAGATAGCCAAAAACATAAAAGGTCTTTGCCAGCAGAAGTGTGAAATATTTTCCCAAGTATTCGCTTGGGGAAATAATAAAGGCAAATTACAAACACAAATCATAGCTAGACTTTAAAACCTAACTCAGGGTTCAATCTAAGCACGAATCAAGCAATAACTTATAAGATAAGATTAAGAATAAAAGCTCTACATTTATTACATGTACTGATTAAATACAAAAATACAGCCCTTAAAAATTAACCCAATTATTCCCCCTTATCTCAAATCGCCAAATATAGACCCTAAAAAGCAAGTATCAATGTCTACAACTAGTTCAATGCAATTATCTTTCAGTGTTTTTATACCTATTTAAACAAACCACTAAAACCAATAAAAACAAAAGCTTAATCTTTTAAATTTAAAAAAGAACACTTACTTGTAACCGCCCCCCTCTAGAAACACTGAAAATTGTATAAACTTTGTTAAAAAGTTTTGATATTGATTATTAATATGTTTAAATAAATTAACTTGTATTACAACATACAACTTACAACATATAACTTGGAGCATTAATAATGACAATATTGTTTAGCAAAAAACATACATTAGCCCTCGCTGTCACGGCTGCATTAAGTGGTTTATCAGGAGTCACACTAGCTCAGTCTGCTGATGAAAATGCAGCTGAACAAACCGAAGTGATAGAAGTAACAGGTATTCGTACCGCGCTTGCTAGTGCATTAGCTGAAAAAAGAGCAGCAGCTAATTTAAAAGAAGTAATCAAAGCTGAAGACATAGGTAAACTTCCTGACAATAACTTAGCAGAAGTGCTGGAAAATATTACCGGTGTTCAGATAGACAGAACCAATGGTGTTGGCACTAGTGTACAAATTCGCGGAACAGACGCGAACAGAGTAGAAATTAATGGCGTTTCTACCGTTACTTCTGGCAGTAACCGCACAGGTATTAGTTTCGAAGACTTACCCGCCGCCTTAATAGCATCATTAGAAATAACCAAGGCTTCAACCGCCAAAACGGTAGAAGGCTCTGTTGGCGGAACCATTAATTTACGAACTTTACGTGGTAACAGTTTAAAAGAAAGGTTAACCCAATTTAGAGTTCAAGCTGAAAATAGTAATTTAGCGGATTCAACTACACCTAAAATTTCTGGAACTTTTGGTGATAACTGGCAAACAGATTTAGGTAAACTTGGTCTGGTATTAACAGGCAGTTACGCTCAACAAGATGTAGCATCTGCCGTGCCACGCTTTGACCGTGATAGAGTGGTCGAACCTGACTCAGGCAGAGCCAGTGCCGAAGCTTTTCCATTTTTACGTACTCAGTATCTAGATCAATATTTAACCGCACAGAATTATGAAACGAAAAACTTAACTGGCTCTATTGAGTTACAGACATCTGATAACTTAAAACTATATTTTGATGCCACAATCAACGATCAAGAGAGTGTTCGTGCGAATTCTCGTGCCTCATTTTCAGGAACAGGAGGTAATCCTGTTATCGATGCCACAACCAATACTGGTTTTGAAACTATCAATTTAGGTACGGTTGATGGTGAGTTTGGCATGCTAGACTTAGGCGAAGTGACAGTGGTGACGAGTGGTATTTTAGGAGTTGGTTCAGAGGTGGTTAATGGTATAGAACGTATAGATCCCAACCTTAGAACGGCAAATACGAACTCTTCACGTTTAACACAAAGCCGAGTATTTGCATTTGGTAGTGAGTGGACAGGTGACGATTTCCAACTGAATGCAGAGCTTTCTTATTCAGATTCTGAATCAGATAATCCATCCCTAAATTCAACCCTTGATTTTATCAACCCGAATGACACACAACCAGGACCTAACACCCTTAATGACAATGGCACACCGGCCATTTTTCAAATTGCTAATAACACCTTTGAGTTTGGTATTGCCCAAGGATTACCAGAAACGCCAACTACGGCCCAATTGTTGACTCCTAGTAATTATGCAATAAGAAGTATTGGTCAAGGTTTATTAACCAGAGAAGCAACTGAAGCGGCTGCTAGGGTAGATTTTGAGTATGATGTTTCTTCGATCATGCCTTTCTTTACTGATTTAAATACGGGTCTGCGCTGGAACAAAACCACCAATATGACCAACAACGAAGATACTAATAATAGTTTTGGTCAGTGGAACCGTCCAAGAGCCGATTTATTTGCAGATATAGTCACACCTGGCGCGAATAACTTTAACGATGGAGATAGTCGCGAGCTGTTTATTAAGGACTATTTGATCATAGATAACGACGTATCATTTAATAATCCTCAATTCGTAATTGATACTCTTAATAACGCGATTGTTGCAAACAATGCTCTGCATGGCGAACAAGTCAATAACTCACTTAAAACGCCAGCGATAAAAATTGATTCATTTTTTGATATTACTGAAGAAACAACAGCGCTATATGTACAAGGTGATTATGAAATCGAATTGGGCGATACCTTAGTGACAGGTAATATTGGAGCCCGTTATGTTACGACAGATATTGAGTCCTTAGGTACAAGTGTGGTCAATAATGTTGTTACGCCAAGTTCACAATCTAGCAGTTACAATTTTTTCTTACCTAGAATCAATCTAGCAGCTGAATTAGTTGAAGATGTGGTCGTTAGAGCCAGTGTAGGTAAAGATATTCGCCGCCCAAATTTTGATTCATTATCTACCTCAGCATCATTCGGTAATAATGCATCTAATATAGTGACAGTGGGTAATCCAGCCCTTGAACCTGAACAAATTTGGTCTTACGACTTGTCTTTTGAATATTACCTTTCACCTTCGAGTTTTGTTAGTGCCGGTATTTTCCATAAAGAGAGAGAGAACTTAATAACGGTAATACAAGACGATCCTGCAGAGCCAATTGGCGCAACCGGCCAAATAGAACGTGATGTGACAGATCCATGTGAAGGCGGTGGTATATTTAATCCAAACGTATCGCCTGAAGACTACAATGTATTTTCAAGCCGCACTGACACCCAAGGTATTTGTGTAAGTAAACGTTCTTCCGTTAATGCTGTGGGTACTGAGACCCAAAGTGGTATTGAATTAGCCGGTCAATATGACTTGGCAGCCTATGAAGACGAATTAGGTTGGGCATCAGGCTTTGGTGTAATTGCTAACTACACATATCAAGAATCTGGCGCAGCCCTTGAAACCTTTCAAAATGCTTCAGCCCCAATTAATCAAATATTAAATCGTACCGATACTGACAACAGTACTGCCACCTTGGACGATGATGTGGTGACTTTACGTTCGAAACTAAACAACCTCTCTGAAAATGCTTATAACGTCACAGTATTTTATGACAAGTACGACTTAAACGTTCGTATGCGTTATACATGGCGCGATGCTTTTACCCAAGGCGTAGGTCGATTCAGTATCCCGCCTGTGATTGGCGCAAGAGGTCAATTTAATATGAGCGTAAGTTACGACATTAACGAAAATTATTCTGTTGGTATTGAAGGCGTTAATTTAACTCGCGAAGATAAAACAAGCTGGTGCTTTAACGAAAACACTTTGTTATGTAGCCAAAGTTTAACTGACCGAAGAGTTACCCTAAGTGTAACGGGTAAGTTATAACCGTAAATACTAGATTTGTAATGGCATAACAAGCATGTTATTCCGCTAAGCCATTAATATAAACCTCCGCCTTGCTCTAAGTCGGAGGTTTTTTATTGCTAACAAATAAAAAGTCTGCTTCGAGCAAAAGGATAAAATAGCAAAACAACAAAGCAAGGGAGAAAATAACGACCCATTTGGGTCTCTATTATCCAGAGGATTTAGTAAAAAGATCATATGAGAATATAAAAAACAATACATTAACTACCATTAATAAAGCAGATATAAGTATGGAATAAGTACTGAACTTACGCCAAAGAGAGGTTAAATAAATTATAAATAAGACGGGGTAAATTAGTAATAGATCTATCCGAATATTACCCTCAGCTTGGCTTTCCCACCACCAATAAAGAAGAGTCGGTACAAGTATGTAAAAAAGGTATTTTTGATTGCGCATTTTCTACATCTCACTTTAATTATTTCTCATTAAAATCGATTAACTCTCCTTCACTATAAGACACTATGTAGCGAATTCAACGGAAAATAAGAATTTGCTGTTGCGATAAATAACAAAAGCAAAACTAACTCAATTTTGTTTGTCTAACTATTGCTTAGAATCAATGTAGTTTTGGGCAATTTTAATTAATTTATTGCGGTTAAAACTGGGATCATGGCCTGCATGCACTCACTTTATGGGTAAATCTATCAACCTTTGGATGGTTGCTAAATAATCATTTATGTTTGCATCTGGAAATTCGTCGAGTAAAGACCTATCGTAAATGGCATCACCGGAAAATAAGGTTCTACTTTTTACTTCCCACAAGCCAATACTGCCAGTTAAATGACCGGGTAAATGTAGCACTTAAAATTGTCTATTTCCTAAATCAATAATATTACCTTCTTCCAAAAGCCATGTTGGCGTGGCGGAAGTTGGTCCCCATAAATCAGGATTAAAACCTTTCTCAGGCAAAGCAGTGATTAAATCCTCACTTGTTAAACCGTATACCCCACACGCTCAAAATAAGCTCGGTCTTATATTAAATTCGCGAACGTAGCCTGTATGATCATAATGAGAGTGAGTCGCTAGCGCGATAGTCTCATGCTGAAAAAGATCTTTAGCTGCACTGCGTAAACTAGCCCCCCATACCAGAATCAATTAATAGATCACGGTCGCGCCCGCGAATATGCCAAATATTACATCGAGCAAAAGCAACAACATGTGGCTCCCAAAGTAGGGTCATATCGTGATCAATCTTTTTTCTACTAAACCAATAAGGTTTAACTGTTAAACACATAGTTGTTGTTTTTTTCATTTAAATAACCTGAGCTCGGCTATCCCAAACTCAGGTTAAATAGTAACTGTCAGTTATACCAACTCCAATAAATAAATGTACGCTCAGCGAGAATTTAAATGCTAGTAATACTGATGTATTAACATAACCATCAAACGAAAAATCAGTAATAACAATTACTTAAGGATATACCTATAATAAATAATGTATTACTATATTTTTTATTATCTGCACTTCGGAAATTCAGAATACTATATTGTACTGATTCAGCAGGTTAGGAGTAACATGTTAGAAACCTTTATCAAAATCATCCCATTATTCGCATTGGTGGGTCTGGGTTATTTATGTAAAAAGCATAAAATTGTTGGCGTTATTAGCCTTAAATACCTTACACGTTTTGTTATGTATTTATCTTTACCAGCGGTATTACTAGGAAAACTTGCCAGCACTGATTTTGAAACCTTGCTTGATATTCCTTTCTTAACTGCTTACTTAATTTCTCTTATCAGTGTGATGTTTACCTTTGGGCTTGTTGGTTATTTTTTATTTGAGAAACGTGCTAATTATGGGGTGATGCTAGGTTTAGGTGGGGTTTATGGCAACATAGGTTTTCTTGCCATACCATTACTAGCCGTTACTGTTGGTGAGTGGACGTCTGTGCCACTTGCGCTCATGCTGACCTTAGACTTACTAATACTGTTACCTTTTTCATCTTTTTTACTGCAATTAAGTAATACAAATAATACCTATTTCGCTCACCACGAGAATAACTTCACTCCGTTCAAAGCATTAAAACGTTCATTACTTAATCCACTTATTATTTCAATTATTGTCGGTTTAATATTATCTGCTTGGAGTATTACCTTACCTGCTAGTGTTATTGAGGGTCTCGCACTATTAGGCAGTGGGGCTGGACCTTGTGCTATGTTTATTGTTGGAACCGCTCTATTTGGTCGGAGTATGAAGCAAAACTCTTTTGCCGCAATCTACATGTCCACCGTCAAACTAGCTATCATGCCTTTTGTAGTATTTCTAATGATGACAATGTTTCAAGTAAACTCGGTGTGGATTTTAATAGCAACCTTAGGTTCTGCTATGCCTTGTGCTGCGGTATTAGGCGTTATGGCTGAGGAATACAAAACACTCTCACATCAAGCATCCACTGCTGTGTTATTAACCACAGTGGTGTCTGTTGTTACCTTGCCTTTATTAATACATTTTTTGAAATAAAAGTTATTATATCTAGCCGTATTCATATATTCATTATGCGCAAATAAAGCCATTAACGTTAATCTAGCTAACAGCTTCTTGCCTTATAACTAACCTAAACTCGGGATAATGAGTGTCATTTAAATTTAAGTTTTAAAACAATTCAGATACTTACATATATACCCCCAGTTAGATTTGAACTAAGGCTTACTCGATAACGAAATTTTTCATGTATAGCAAGACGGTTTTTTGTACGTAATAGCGTGCTATTACTAGACAATCCAACGGCGCTAGGCACAAAAAGAGCGTTATCGAGCGGCTCGGCTTATCCAGAACTCAGGTTAACTAACCTGAGTTCTGGATAAGAAGTATCGTCTAATCTGAATTTATCATTACAATTCAATAGCTGAATAACGTTCACCCAAATCACCTCACCTGAATGCTTACTCGGTGACGAAATTGTTGTGTATAGCAAGGCGGATTGTCGTACGTAATAACGTGTTATTACTAGACAATCCAACGCCGCTAGGCACAAAAAGAGCGTTATCGAGCGGTTTGGCTTACCCAGAACTCAGGTTAACTAATACCTTGTATTTCGCATGACTTTAACAGCGATTGGTAAACATGATAAGCGCTCGCGACATCGGCAAGTGCGGTACCTACTGACTTAAACATAGTTATTTGTTTGTTATTAAGCCTGCCTTTTATTTCGCCAGAGCAAAGTTGAGCAAGTTCACCTTTAACATGATCCTTACTAATAGCTCCTTCTTTTAGTGGTATTAATATTTCACCTGCTTCATTAAAAACATTCAAATAACTATCCACCACAACATAAGACATTTTAACTGTTGCTGAGTCACATTCACGGCAAGTCTGATGGTGATTTCCAACGAGATCAATATGTGTACTAGGAGACAACAAGGCACTATTGAATAAAGGAGTGGGGCTGCCGGTGGCGCAACTGACAATATCGACCTGGCTGATCACATCTTCATAATTATCACAGATTTTTACATCTAGATCTGGCCGTGCTGTTTCTATTTTTATTAGGGTTTGTTGCGCCTTTTGCAAACTACGACCATGTACATAAATGTGTGTTAGAGGGCGAACACTTGCATGTGCAAGGGCCATATAAGGTGCTAACTCGCCAGTACCAAACAACAATAATGAACTTGCATCTTCGCCGGCCATCATACTTGCCGCCAAAGCAGAAATTGCGGCGGTGCGCCAATAAGTTAGGCTTGTACCATCAACAACAGCAATAGGTTCACCAGTTTCTCGAGAAAATAATAATACCTGTGCTGCAACGGTTAAACGTCCTTTTTCAGGGTTTTCCGGATAATGAGTAAAAGACTTTACCCCTAACACTTCTTTAGTCCATGCAGGTAATACAGCAAAAGTATCCTGTTTTTCTTTACTACCACCCGACAGTGGATAAATTTGTCGCTGAGGCATACCGAAATCAGCACTAAAGGCACTGCGCAGCGCGGGAATTAGACTGTCGAAAGCCAATACCTGTTGTACGTCCTGTGCACTAATTATTTTCATGTTTAGCCTTAGTATTGTCATCAGTCATTATTATAAACAATATGTTGGGAGGTTTGTTTGACTCCCTCACCCTTTATTCAAAAGCATCTAATACCATTCTAGCTAAATTAGTCGTCACTCAGAATGCGCTGGGCATTCCTTTCTGGTGAGTTTTTATTGGGGGGTTAATAGCAGACTAACTAGGATTGATAATCTCAGCAACTTTCTCTTTAAAACTGAGATCTGAATAAAATTCAGTCACCAAGTTTGTAGCCGCGATCCCTGCGCGTTGCATCAAAGGAACTGCTCTTGCCGTAGCGGTAACATAAACATGGCCATTCCTGTGACGAGACAATAAAGGTTGGATTACATCTTTATACATGACATCAGCCACTAAGCTTGCATAACCCTTTTGGCGATGATCGGGCATAGTTACAAAATGAACTACACCTAAATCTTGATATAAATGTCCTGCATACCGCTTAGTTTTGTCTGTACGCGCGGCATAATTTTCTAACAAACTAAAAGCCACTAACTCATCATAAACATACAACTTGATCATCTCAGCTTGTGTTCCATGCTGTAATTGTTCGTGCTCTGTTAACCACTGAAATAAACACCACATTTTCATATTAATGGGTCCTAAAGCAAGTAATTCTTTAGCACAGGTATTCGCATTACAATATTCAAAGCGTTGCATGAGTGGCCTATTAAAAATAAAGATGAGCGTCCCAGTAGAGTCGCCATCTACTAATTTTAGATGGTTCTTGTAAACAGAATGATGTGACAAATGGCGGGTAAGATCAGAGTTAAACTTCACTCTGATCTTTTGGTACTGCAGCTCTAGTTGTTACTCAGAGCGTTCAGTAATCTCTAATAAATGATAACCAAATTGTGTCTTTATCGGCCCATGAACAACATTTAAAGCTTCGTTAAAAACAACTTGATCAAATTCAGGAACCATTTGTCCTTGGCTAAAATTACCTAAATTCCCACCTTGAGCACCAGAAGGGCATGAAGAAAGTTTGGCAACATCCTCGAATTTTGCCCCATTGATAATTTGCTGTTTCAATTCTGAACATTGCTCTTCAGTCTCAACTAAAATATGACGTGCACTAGCTGTAGGCATAAGGTGTTTTCCTATTTTTAAATTAAAAGTAACAATTGATAGATATAACCAATTAGCCGACATCTTACGTGAACAGAACAATATGCTCAATAGCCTGAAAGACCAATAATCTAGCTAGATTAAAGCACTTAAATATAGTCACTTAGTGACGGTGACTCAATTTATTTGAGGCGATTGGTAGTCGCTTTATTTGCCGAGAATCAAGCCTCATCAGTATCTGGTGCGTCTTCTTGGTTTATAAGCTTTTTAGCATGACCTTTATTTGTCTTCGCCGCTCTCTTTTGTTTTTTACGCTCATTTTTTTCAGCTAAAATTTTAATCGCCTCTTCTTGCGACAAATGAGGATGTTTAGTAAGTAACTCTTCAACTTTTTTATTAAGCTTGGTCATTTTGAACCTTATGGTTATAAATTAAAATAATCTGCTACTGCAAATAAAGAGACATATACCACACTTACAAACCTGCTGCATTTTATTACAGCATAATGCCCAATAATATTAATGAATTTGGCTAGTCAGAAAGCAGAATATAACAGAGTGTTGCTGGATCGAGCCACGAGAAAAAGTAAAAGAATAAAACAGTAGATAGGTGCTAGAAATACAGTTAAAAGCTGAGATTAAGCCTCCAAAGGATATAATTAACGACATAGTTTCTGAGGTATTTTTTAAAACCCTTCATCATCACTATAAACATTCACAGATAACTCACCATCAACACTCTCAGAAATTAAGAAATTGATAGGTTTACAACACACTTGGCAATCCTCTATATACTGCTGATCTGTATCGGACGGATCAATCAATACCCTAATATTCTCTCCACAATATGGACAGCTAATAGATTGTTCAGCTAAGTGATTCATTTATATGACTCCTCTATTTACATATATACAAGCCTAGTAGATCACGCGCACTTTAATAGCGGTGAAGATCAATAACTCGTAGCTTCTGTATTGGCAAGACTCTACCATTTTCTTAACATTACACCAATTGTAACTTTGACATCCACTGCGGAGGCTGTCGAATAACCTTTAGCAATTTCTAAACCCTACAAGTTTTAGCTAATACCATTCTAGCTAAATTAGTAGTCACTCAGAATGCGTCCAGTTCTTTTTAATCAAATGGATTCCGGCTTAAAGGCACACCGGAATGACGGGCTTTGATGTCGGTCAATACTCTTTTTCTAATCTCATTTTTTACTGTTTTACTACCTCCTATTTACAGTTCGGCTTGTTCGGCGCAGCCCCATTATTAATCTCGGGGATACTCTGTGACAATTTTTGGCTTTCAAGTTCGAATATCTTGACTAGCCACAGTTTTTAATCAAATGGATTCCGGCTTAAAAGCACATCGGAATGACGGGTTTTGATGTCGGTCGATAATCTTTTTTCTAATCTCATTTTTTACTGTTTTACTATCTGCTATATACTAGCTACTGCCCCACTCTGCTTTTTTGTGTACGAGCACATGCTTGCCGAACGAAGTGAATACTCAGTGTCAGAGGCACAAAAAAAGCGTCATATAGACACTTTTTTGTATTACTAATATTTTGAGAAAGTTGCCCCTTCTCGCATATCAATTAATTCAACACAGATGCATAGGTATCTTGTTGTTTCATTTCACCTTCAACAAACTTAGCCCATTGGGTTGCCATACTACGGCTACCATCAAACTTTTGCGCTTTGGCTAACTCATTTAATGCTTCGTTATAATCGCCATTATTAAAATTTGCCATCCCCATTACCAAATGAGCCATACCTTCATTACGCAAATTTCCTTTATCAATGGCTAGCCGTGAAGCATCAATCGCTTCTTGCCATTGCTCCATGTTTAGGTACATCTGTCCTAGTTGAGCATACAACTCGCCATCTTTTGATAACTTAGCTGCTGCCAACATAACAGGTATGGCTTTATCTGTTTCCTTAGCAAAATTCCAAGATTGGGCCAAGAAAGTTAAGTTACGCTCGTCTTCAGCCAACTTACCTTCGTCTAATGCTTTTTGCATTAAAGCAGCGGATTTGAATGGAATTTGATGATAATAATAAAGCTGGGCTAAATTAAACATCTCAGAACCCGTCATCACAAAGCCTTTTTGTTCAGCAATTTCCATGGTTGCCAGTTGTTTATCTTCTAGGCCTAATTCACCGTACATACCGGCTAATTGGATCCAGTATTTAGGCGCTTCGAATTTTTTAACTAACTTCAGCAATACATTTTTAACTTGCTCAGGTTGTTTTAATTCATAATAAGCGGCACGTTGTAATACATACCATTGCTCATCTACTTGAAATCCTAAATCATTGGTTTCAACTTGTTTAATTGCAGCATTAATGTATTCAGACGCAGCTTGATAATCTTGCTTTTGATACATAGCCTGGGCTTTAAGCACTAAGTTTTTAGCGGGTATCTCTTTACCAGGAAATAATGCTAATTGGATAGTTTCCCACTGCTCTATTTTCTCGATAGTCTGATCAAAGTTGCCGCGCATCATATGTAACTGGGCTAAGCTGAACAAAGTCGCTTGTTCAAACGATTCTGGAATCGGCTGTTGTTTTACAACGTTTTCAAAAGCAGTAATAGCCGCATCATAATTTTCAGCTTCATAATGAATAAACCCATAAAAGTTATGCATCATAGCTAATTCATAGCTATTCATAGAGCTAGATTTTTCATTGACTTCATCTAAAACTTCAAAAGCTTCGGCTTGTTTACCTTCATCAGCTAAACCTTGTGCTCTAGATAATTGGTCAAAAACTTTAGAGCGCAAAGTGGGTACACGTTTAGTTTTACGCTCTACCTTCGCCTCTTCAGCATTCACCATACTTGACTGCATTGTGCTAAGTAACAAACCAGACATCACCAATGATGTTGCCAGAGTTTTAATGTTTAGTTTAGATAAAATATTCTTCGCCATTTTTAGCCTCCAATTTCAAATGTTACGCGCACTTCAACACCGGATACTTCCATGGCCTCGCCATTCACAACGCGCGGTTTATATTTATATTTAAGGGTGGCATCTAGAGCCGCTTGCTCAAAAATACCTTCTGGTGATGCTTGTAGTACCTTAGGATTAATAACTGAACCCAACTTAGATACGGTAAAAGTCACATCTACATAGCCTTCAATTCCTCGTTGCAATGCACGTCTAGGATAAACAGCTGCAACGCGCACAATAGGTAAGTACTCACCATCACCAGAATCAAGGGCTAAACCACCAGATAGAGACACATCTGCCGCAACATCGGCACCAAAATCCATACCTGCGGTGGCACTATCTGGACTAGGCGCATCCATTTGTGGGGGAGCCATATCCGGTGGAGGCTGTTTTGGTTGTGGTGGTTTTTTAGGTTTACGGTCTTTTTTCTGTACCGCTTCTTCTTTTTTTACTCGCACAAAGTCCAGCACACTCCCCTTAGGCGCGTCTGTTAGTGCACTACCACCACTTTGAATCAGTGATTGCATCAAGAAGAACAATCCTAAGGTGACAACACCAGCCAATAGGATCGCAATAAATAGTCTTGGTATTGTCTGTGGCATATAAGACCTACGGCTCTTGAGCAGCTATCGAGACATCTAAAATGCCCGCAGCTCGTGATGCATCCATCACTTTAATTAACACATCTGTAGTGGCCTTTTTATCAGCTTGGATCACTACTGTACCTTGCGGGTTTTCTGCATATAAACGCTCGATGTTTGCTTGTACTGCACGTACATCAACCTTACGTTTATTAATCCAGATATCACCTTTATCACTGATGGCCACTAAAATATTAGCGCGATCTTTTTTCACTGCGGTTGCTGCTTCAGGACGGTTTACATCAATCCCAGCTTCTTTTACGAATGACGCAGTGACAATAAAGAAGATCAACATGATAAACACTACATCTAACATAGGTGTCATATCGATTGCCGCTTCTTCGTCATCCATCATATTTTGAAAATGTTGTTTCATAACTGTCTCTTAAATTTTTGTTACGTTTTACTAATTAGGCAAAGGGCCAATTAACGGTGGCGTTCCATCATCAGTGCGTCTTCTAATTTAGCGCGCTCTGATTTAGTGGTGCGAGACAACCAACTTGATGCAAAAACACCAGATAGGGCCCCTACCATTCCAGCCATAGTAGGGATAGTCGCTTTTGATACCCCAGATGCCATAGACCGAGCGTTACCAGAACCAGAAATAGCCATTACGTCGAACACCTCGATCATGCCGGTGACTGTGCCCATCAGCCCTAATAAGGGACATAGCGCAACCAGTGATTGAATAATCGGAATGCCGGCGCCAAGTTTAAGGGATACTCTAGATATCATGGCCTGGCGGACTTGTTCAGCATTCCAAGAAGCACGTTCATCTCTGGCTTGCCATTTAGCTATAATCGCCGCTTTGTATTGCTTGTGAGTCACAAACACATACATTGCTCTTTCTAAAATCATTAACCACATAACAAAAATTAGCGCGCCGATAACCAGCAGGACTTGCCCGCCGGTTTCGGTAAAATCTCGAATGGTCTCTAGAAATTCAATCATGATTTTGCTTACGCTTTGCTTGAATTTTGTGCTTCAGCACGCTCTGCAATCACACCAGCCGCTTGTTCTTGCAAGATATACACTATGTTTTTACTGCGAGTGTTCAACATGGCGTAAAGTAAGGTCATAGGTATAGCCACAACTAAACCAAGAACCGTAGTAACTAGTGCAGTTGAAATCCCCCCCGCCATCAATTTAGGGTCACCTGTACCAAACAATGTAATCGCTTGGAAAGTATTAATCATGCCCGAAACCGTACCTAGTAATCCCATTAACGGAGCCACAACCGACATCACTTTAATAATTTGTAAGAAACGTCCCAGTTTTGGCACTTCGCCCAAAATAGCTTCGGTTAAATGTAACTCTAAGGCTTCCGTGTCTGCTTGAGGGTAATCATCACGGGCTTTCATTACTCGGCCTAAAGCATTACTTGATTTAAAGGTGGTCGATTTTAATTGACGATTAACTTTCGCGCCTTCGATACCTAATACAATGAATCTCCAAAGAGCAATCAACAAACCAACTGCACCCACAGCCAAGATGATGTAACCCACTGTGCCGCCCTGCTCTACTCGTTCTTTTAAGCTAGGTGCTTGTACTAATAATTTAAGAATTGAACCGCCAGTTGGGTCTAAACCAAACTCGACTAAGTCACCATTTGATGCTTGTAGTGCAGCGGCACTGTCGCCATAACGACCAGCAGGTTGACGAATTAATTCAGCCACCGAACCTGTAGTACCGTTGTAATCAAGGTATTTACCATTAGCGGTTAAGGCAAAAGGTCCTACACGTAATACTTCTTTGCTGACCTTATTACCACCCGCTTCAATTACATCGGTAGTAAATTTAGTGACTTTGCCTGATTCAGTCATTTCACGTTGCATTTCAAACCATACACGTTCAATTTCTTCAATCGACGCGAGTTTAGACGTTGAGCCCATAGACTGGGCTAAATCATCTAAAAACTCGGCGCGACCCGGTATTTGTGCAGAAATAATTGAGTTTTGAAATTTACTTTTGGTATCCCCAGACACCTGTTGTAACACACCAAACAATTCTTTTAATGAACCTAAACGTTTGTTCATAGCTTCATTTAAATCAGCTAATTTAAATTCGTTTTCTTCAAATTGTGTTTCTAATTTTTCAGATAAATTTAATGCCGCATTTCGGGTTTGTTTAGCATCTCTAAGCATTGAATCTTGCTCAGAACGTTTTTCTGCAAACTCTTTTTCACGACTCGCGTTTTGTTTGTTTTGGGCAAACTGACCTTGCTCTAGTTGTTTTAATAAACTATCTAGATCCAGCGCTTTATCATCTTGTGCTACAGCCATGGTAGTCATCAAACTAAGAACACTGACTAACGCGATATTTTTAATAAATAATTTCATTTTCATTAGGTCCTTAGTCAGTCATCGCTACAGGTAACATTAATAGGTCAGGGGCAAGTTGTTTCTTGGCCATACGCAACCCTTTTGTCACTTGTGTACGGTAACTAGAAGAAAGTGCTTCCCATTTACCGGTATTTTTATTCCATGTACCTTGTAGACTGGCATCACGTGTTTGATAAATAAGAGCTGTACGACCCACTCGTAAAAAGTCGACGTCGCGCTCTTGCCCGTCAATGGTATGTAATCCGCTGTAAGCTTCTAATGTGCGTCCATAGTCCATTTCAACTTGGTAGGCTTCCATCACCCGACGGAATTTTTCAGAAGGAGCAATATCAGCTCTGTCCATCATGCTTTTAAGTTCTTCAACTCGTTTGTTTCTTTCAACCGGTAAAAAAGGTACATCCAATTTAACGAACTGCTCAAGGCCGGTGATCATACGTAACATAAGAGGCGTAATTTGACGTTCGATAACACTTACATCATCGATTGCAGCATTTAAGTCAGCCATTTCTTGTAGTTGATTTTCAATCTGTTTTGTCAATTGACCGTTGTACACGTTCAAACCAGTCGTTTCTTTATTGACCGCTTTAAACTGCTGTAATTTAGTACCGATTTGGTCAGTGATTTTATTGATATTCTGTTGAGATTTTGCAGCTGATGTATTTATTTCAGTTGCTTTTTTTACTGCTGGCTCAAGAAATTTATCTTCCTGTGCCAGACTACTTGTTGCAGCAAAAACCGTAATTAATGCAGCAGATAACTTGGTCAGTCGTTTCATGCTTCAAACCCTAAAATTGTCTATCAGCAGTTTACTGATAATTCAAAACTGGGTGCAGGATAAGGGCTTAGTGTGACAAAAATATGACAGCTATATGACACTAAAATGACACAACTTTTAGCGATGGGTAGTTTAGTGTAAGTAATTGTTTTCTATGTGAAATAAAAAAGCCAACCCAAAGGTTGGCTTTTTGTATAAACAAATTTAGTTAGATTAAAACTCGTAACTATAACTCACACCAAAAGTAGTACCTATTTCACGTGTTCTCACTGCCACACCTGATTGAAGTACTTCTTGGTCTTTGCCTAATAAGTTTTTCATTTTAAATTTAACTTTGGTATTGAAGTCTGGATACCAAGTATAGATAGCATCTAAAGAATGGAATGGCTGTTCATAAGCGTCACCACGTCCACCAATACCTGAAGCAAGAATACGCTCACCAAACACGTTATAAACTAACGAACCACTATGTTCACCATTCGCTGAATCATAGTTTAATTGTAGGTTAACAACATATTTTGAATGACCATTCATACGCTTAACCGTGTTAGTTAAGTTACCCGCATCAGCCGCATCTACTGTCACTTCTGAGTCACTTAAGGTTAAGTTACCTGAAGTAAAGAAGCCATTAGAAAGCCAATCTAAGCTATACAACCACTCAGTCTCAATACCAAATAACTCGGCAGACTCACCATTAGTAAATGATGCAGTATAACTAGAGTCACCTACCGCTAGCACTGATTCAATAGGGTTAGTAATATCTTTATAGAACAAAGATATAGCTAAGTTATCACCATTGCCAGCGTACAATTCGTAACGGGCATCATAGTTTTTTAATTGACTAGATACTAATGACAAACTACCAGTCGTACGGATATCAGTTAATGGATCAAAATAGCCAACAGGTACCACTTCACGCAAATCAGGGCGAACAACAGTTTCACCATAACCAAAGCGCAACTGATAACCATCACCACCTAAATAAGTTAAACTTAAGGCAGGATAAATATCATCTTCATTAATAGTACGGTCTTGGATACGCTCTTGACTATAAAAAGTTTCAATATCTTCACGACTGAAAATCAAACTAGACGATTCTAGTGTCACTTGTTGGAAAGACTCATAACGTAAACCACCACTAACACGCCAAGTATTATCATAAATGACATCGAAGGAGCCGTAACTAGCTTGTACTTTTTGTGCCGCCATATAATCATCGGCTTCGGGCGCTTCAGGCTCGTTAAATGACACCCACACTTCATTATTATCAATAAAGTCATCGGTTAAAAATGCACTTAGACCGACTATGTTTTCACTGCCCTGATCGACATTGACACCGGCACCACTGTTATTCACAAAGAAGCTAGATGTGGTGTAATAACGGGCTCTATCCGAATAATCCCACCCCGTTTTCAGCTCTATATCAAATTTACCAGTCGAGATGGGTAGATTAAAGTTTCCGCCCCATGACTTCATAAAGTCACGCATCTCTATAAACTGATAATTAACAATACCATTACCACCATTGATACCACTACTTTGATAGACATTATCCGCATATTTATCAGCGAAATTATACGTCACATCTAAAGGTATATCGGTATGTACTTCTGACTCAGTATATTGCCAATCAGCACCGACACCCCACCAGTCTAAGAAAGTATGTTGACCTTTAAACTGGTCAATTTCTAACTCTCTTTCTTCAACAGAAAGTTGATGACTGCGAGCCGCTTGGTTATCAACAGCAATAGTGTTGCTTTGAGTCGGGTTTTGATTTACAGCAATTTCAGATTCATCTTCATTGTCTTGAATGTAGATTTTACTGTAACTGACTTCATGGGTATCCAATCGATAACCCAAAGTGAAAAGACCATTTAATCTTTCGTTTTCTGTGGTTACCTTAGAATCGGTAATACTGTCATAACAAGGATTGCTGACATCTTCGGATGTATCTAATGAAGTGGCACAATCATCGTTTTTATTGGCACTGACAACAGCATTAGTTTGGTCTGTGTAATTCCACTTATTATCGTATGCGACAGAGGCTAAAAAGCCGAAAGTCCCACCTAACCACTCATCTTCAAAAGAATTACCAATACCACCTTGAAATGAATAATTAGGTGATAATGATTCCTCTTTTAAACTCATATTACGTGGCAGACTTTTTAATAACTCCTGATTAGTGGCAAAAGCTTGCTGAAAAGCAGTTGCATCATCATTAGAAGTTAAACCATGTCTTTCAATAATATTACGAACAGAAAAATCACCGCGGTAATGAACAATACCGCTTTCTAATGCATCAGGCAGGCCGCTATCGTTTTTATCATAAGTAAACCCGCTTGAGTTATTTGAGTTTCCTTCAATACCTAACTGAAACTCTGCCACAAACTCTGAAGGCAGAGATTTAGTACGAATATCAACACTACCGCCACCAAAAGCAGCAGGCATATTAGGCGAAAAAGCTTTCTGTACCGATAAACTTTCAATTACATTGGTTGGAAAAATATCCAACGGAATAACGTTACGTGTTAGGTCTGGGCTAGGAATACTAGCGCCATTTAAACGAGCACTAGAATAACGTTCACCTAAACCACGTACATATATATATTTGCCGTCAACCAAGGTCAAACCTGTTACCCGGCGCAATGCTGATGCAGCATCGCTATCACCGGTTCGAGAAATCTGTTCTGCACCCAGAATATCTGCTACGAAAGCTTGGTTTTTACGTTCTTCGATTACTGCTGCTGCAGTACCCTGGAGGCGATTACCCGTGGTGACCACTTCGTCAATCGCATTATCTTGTTGTTGGGCTTGTATAGAGCCCGTGACAAGACCGAATGCAACTGCTAACGAGATTTTACTCGCGCTGTATTGAGTCTTCATCATTTATCCCACACTCAAAATGAACAAAAAAGGCGTAAATAGGCACTTAACCTATTACGCCTATACATTTGTTTGCTAAACGACTTATTATTCGTCAGCCATGGCATTTTCATAGGCATCTTTTGCCCAATCATACCAGTCACTTGAAGTATCAGCTGGGCTTACCGCACCGATAAAATCTACACTTTCAAAGAAATTAGCATCGATAGTAGTCACATCGAATGGCGTTTTAAGGTCTGCGATAGTTGCAAAACCGTTGCTTGCAAGTACATCTGCGTCGCCACCAGTTACAGTATTCATGTCGCCTGCAGTATCGGTTAACCAGTTAGTGTAAGTTGTGCTTCCAACTGTATCTGATTTAGCCAATTTTGCACAAGCAACCACAGAGTTTTTCATAGACACGTCGCCATCAACAATCACTTGCTCTGCATCAGAAGAATTTTCGAAACAATGAGTTTGTGTAGCAGAAGTTTTAACTAACACAGTGTTGTACCAAGTAGCAGAGATAAAGTCGTCTAACTTGATAGCTACTGAAGGGTTATCGTCACGTACAGAGTTAACATCTGCAGTAATAACAGTTACGTTAGCAATTTGTGGAGCAGAAGGCGCAACGTTGTTATCTTTAACTTTAGTACCGTCAGACTCAAAGCCACCATTACCCATGTTGATAGAATTACCCGCGGCGTTCAAAACAGTACCATGCTTAACAAGAATAAATTGTGCGTTACCACTCCAGCCAGCATCGATATCAATACTGTCATCTTGAGTATCTGTTACCACTATGTGCTTAAGGTTAACCGCACCACCAAACAATTCAATACCATCGTCATATCCAGCGTAAATGTCGATGTAATCAATAGTCGTACCTGAACCTACAGCAAATAAGCTAAGAGAGTTCAAATCGTTACCTTCTTCAGCACCAGCTGGTAAGCCACCTGCATAATGAATTTTAACGAATTTTAATGTACCACTGTTATCAGCATTATCACTACCACCATAATAAGTGACCGCACCTTCACTTTCTGCATTACATGTTACAGCTGTACGCTCAGCGTCTGAACATTGGTCAGTAATACCAAAACCATCAATTGCGATACCGCCCCAATCTTGAGGTTGTGGATCAGATACTTTTAAACTGGCGATAGCGTTAGCAGAAGTAAAAGTGATAGGGTCACTGTACGTACCTGTTGCTTCAATATTTGCGCCACGGTTAATTTGTACACGAGATGACGCATCGTCAAAAGCGATAATTGCGCCTGCTTCGATTTCAAGAGTTGGTCCATCAACGACTAAAGTACAGTTATCAGAAGTATTACAGTTTTCACCGATTACTAAAGAACTTTTAAAATAGTGAGCACCACCATTATCAAGCTTTTCTAAAGTAATATCTGAATTTAACGGGCTAGCAGCGCTAACAAACTCTTTACTATATTCGCAGTTACCGCCAGTGTACTCACCTTGAACAGTAACACTATCAGCATCATATGAAGCACATGGGTTTTCATCAGTGTTGCCATCAGTACTACCACTCCCTTCATTCGTAGTAGTGGTAGTGTTATTACTATTGTTAACACTTGTATCATTTACCGTAGGGGTAATATTGATATCGCCGCCACAACCTGCAAGAACTAATGCTGAAACAATTGCACTAGCTTTAAATAAATTCTTAAGTTCCATTGCTCTCTCCAAATATGCGAGTAAATAAAATAGTTATAATTGAAAACGCGAGAAGAATACCCAAGGAGCATGACAGTTTTGTTACATCATATAATTGTCACAAAAGTTTCATAAACGAATGACAGAGCACATTAAGTTAATAGAATAAAACAAATATAAAACAGCAGGTTAATGTCGACTTTAAGAAGGGAAATAAAAAACCCACTTACATCAAATAAAATTTTATACGATGGTAAGTGGGCTGATTGCTAATTAGCTTGATGACACTTTGCCAGCAACTAATTCGTATTTAAACTAAGGTGCAAATATACCTTTAATCATAAAGAAGAATATGATTGAAAGACCGGCACCCGCAGGTAAGGTAATCACCCAAGATATAACAATATTTCTCACCACACCTAAATTAAGTGCTGCGATACCACGTGCCATACCTACACCCAATACCGCGCCTACCAGTGTTTGCGTAGTTGAAATCGGTAAACCAGTACCAGAGGCAATAACCACAGTACATGCAGCTGCTAACTCGGCTGCAAAACCACGACTTGGGGTCAAGTGGGTAATACCATTACCAATAGTAGCAATGACTCGATGACCGAAAAGCGCTAAACCAGCCACAATACCGATACCGCCTAATGGTAATATCCACCATACCAAGGCTGCTTTTTTGCCAATTTCACCACCACTTTCAACTATACTCACCACTGCAGCCAAAGGCCCAATAGCGTTGGCTACATCGTTTGAACCATGAGCAAAGGCCATACAACAAGCTGTTACTATCATTAATACTGCAAATACTTTTTCTACATTGGCAAACTGCATATCTTTTTGCGCATTTGCATCTAGTTTAATACGTGAAATAAACCAACGTCCAACTATGCCCACTAATACAGCAATACCAATAGCAATGTAATAACCTTGATCTGCGGGAATGTCTAAACCTACATGTTTAAGGCCTTTTTTGATGGTAACAAGTGCCATTACAAAACCGGCTAAACCCATATAAAAAGGTACATAACGTTTAGCATTAGCAAAAGGTTTGTCAGTGTCAAAAATTAACTTTTGCGCTGATTGAAATATCAGAAATGCAATAAAGCCAGAGATAGCCGGAGTAATAATCCAACTACCGACAATTCCACCTACTTTACCCCAAGCTACCGCATCAGAACTTACTCCTACTGCAGCAAAACCAACAATAGCGCCAACAATCGAGTGAGTAGTAGATACTGGCCAGCCTAAATACGAAGCAAACGCTAACCAAACTCCGGCAGCAAAAAGTGCCGAAATCATACCGTAGACTAGTAATTCTGGCGTATCAACAAAGTAACTAGCATCAATTATGCCTTTACGAATTGTTGAAGTCACTTCACCACCCGCTAAATATGCACCGGCAAACTCAAACACCATGGCAATTAAAATAGCTTGTTTGATGGTAAGTGCTTTCGAACCAACTGATGTTCCCATAGCGTTCGCAACATCATTGGCACCAATACCCCATGCCATCAAAAATCCAACCGCTGCAGCGACGACAATTAAAACAAACCCGTAATTATTAATAATATCCATTGTTAGAATCTCTTAATTAGCTAACATTAGTTCAAGTCGAGAACCGACTCGTTCAGAAATGTCGGCCAATTCGCCGACCCATTCGATGATGCTGTATAAAAACATCACGTCTACAGGGTTGAGATCCTTTTCAAGTGCTAGTAATGAACGACGCAACGAAATCTGGATAGTGTCAGTATCATCTTCAATTTCATCTAAGCGTTCTATCATGTCTTCGACTAAACGTAATTCACGGCCTTTAAAGCCGGTTTCTAATAAATCATCTAATTCGTTGATGACTTTAGTCGCTTGATTAGTGGCATCTAAACAGCGTTTCAAATAGGTCATAAAGGAATCTTGTAATTCAACAGGAATAACTAATTGACGACCTAAAATACGACCAGAGATATCTTTGGCTTTATTGGCAATTTTATCTTGCTGAGTTAATAAATCCAAAACGTCTTGACGTTGAATTGGCATAAATATGCCAACGGGTAAACTGATACGTAACTCACGTTTTATCACATCAGCTTGTTTTTCTAATTGCGAAATATTTTTTTGCGTTTCTTGAGCTGTTTTCCAATCTTGCGCATAAACAGCCTGAAAAAAAGGCAGTAAACCTTTGCTGCACTTGTCTACAAGATTAATATGATCCTCGAGGGGTTTGAGCGGTGATTTTGCGAACACGCCCAAAAATGAATTTATTGGCATAATAATTCTCTTTAATGTTAAAACATCATTTGCGGAGATCACTTTACAGAAAAACGATTCCATAAGCTAACCATCTACATTTAATGCTCATATGTGTATCTCTGATAATACAATATGGTAGCTACGTAGTTCCCCCACGTAAGCTAAGCTGATAGTTTGAATGAAAATCAAGATACTTCAATCTTCAAGCTACCTCTTATTTAATTAGTTGTTGCTAAATCAATTTAGCACTTACATTCAACTCAGAATGTATTAGGCTAGAGTAACAACGGCAGAGACTTTATTACACTAATGTGACACTTTTATGAAAGCAATGATATTTACTTTAGTAGGCAAAGACCAACCTGGGTTAATAAGTAACCTCGCGCAAACAGTTTATAATATGGGAGGAAACTGGTTAGGTAGTAATCTATCCCATATGGCTGGGCATTTTGCAGGCTTTGTACATATTGATTTACCTGAAAATAAACATACTGATTTAGTTAAAGTTTTTAATCAACACCCTCAATTAAAAATTCATTTATTAGCGGGGGAAGAAATTGCAGAGCAAAGTAAACAAACAGCCAAAATAGCAATTATGGGCAACGACAGAGCAGGCATAGTGCAAGAACTAACCACCATATTGAATCAATTTAGGTTAAATATTGTTAAGTTTGATTCATGTTGTGAAAGTGCGCCTAACTGGGGCGGTTTGTTATTTAAAGCCACCACTATTATTTCTATCGATGCAGATTTTAACCTAGAAGAATTGCGAGAAAGTCTTGAATCTGTGGCCAATGATTTAATGGTAGATATTGAAACTTAAGCCACTTTATTGCTTTTATCTAAGCCAACAAAGAATGCTTTTTTTTCTTGATTTTTCAATTTGTCATCAAATTGTCACAATATCAATAGACGATCAAGCGCTTTCTATTAGCAGCATTAAGGGCCGATATGCCTGATTTATCTAATATTTATTATCCCCGCGAATTAAGTTGGTTGTCGTTTAATCACCGTGTATTGCAAGAAGCAAAAGACGTCACTAACCCTATTGTTGAGCGGATTCGTTTTTTAGGTATTTATTCCAATAACATGGACGAGTTTTATCGAGTTCGAGTAGCTGACGTAAAACGTCAAATTTATATTTATTTAGATGAAGGTAACACTGAGCAAGCAGAACAAACCAAACATTTGATGGAACAAATACAACAGAAAGTATTAAAAATGACGGTTGAATTCGACAAAACTCACATGGAGATCGTCAAAGGCCTGGCTCGGTATAATATCTTTTTGTTAGGCGAAGAAGACTTAAATCAATATCACACAGAATGGTTATCGCATTACTTCAAAAGTAAAATTTTGTGCCATATTGCCCCTGTACTACTGAATAAAAAAGTTAAATTATTATCTCGTCTAAATGACTCATCAACCTACTTATACGTACGAATACAGAGGACTGACAAGGCTGACGCATTTGCTGTGATTGAAGTGCCTACTGCAAGCTTGTCTCGTTTTGTGGTAATACCCCCAGAAAAAAGCCGTAAGAAAAAATACATCATTTTATTAGACGATATTATTCGGGTGAATTTAGAAAACATTTTCAGAGGTTTTATCGATTTTGAACACCTCGAAGCTTATTCTTTTAAAATGACCCGAGATTCAGAATATTCCATCAATGATGAAATTGATGAAAGTTACATGGACAAAATGTCTGAAAGTGTAAAACAGCGTTTAATTGCAGAACCTGTAAGGGTAGTTTACGACAGCAGAATGCCTGAAGAAACCATAAAAGATTTAAAGAAACGGCTGAAAATATCCTCTTACGATAGCCTAATTGCCAGTGGACCCTACCGCAATTTTAAAGACTTTATTGGCTTTCCTAATATTGGCCGTACCTATTTAGAAAACCCTACATTACCTGCTATGACCAGTAAAGACTTTACTAATTACGATACGGTATTTGATGCGATTAGTGCTAAAGACATTTTATTGTATTACCCATACCACAGGTTTTTACATGTCACTGAATTTATTCGACAAGCGGCTTTCGATCCAAGCGTAAAACATATCCGTTTAAATATATACCGAGTAGCAAGCCAGTCTCGCGTGATCAGTTCGTTAATTGATGCGGTAGATAACGGTAAAAAAGTCACAGTAGTGATAGAACTTCGCGCCAGATTTGATGAAGAAAACAATATCGAATGGGCCAAAGTATTAACGGATGCAGGGGTGAAAGTGGTATTTGGTATGCCTGCCTTAAAAATTCACAGCAAGTTATGTGTGGTTACAAGAGAAGAAAAAGGCGAGTTAATCAATTATGCCCATTTAGGCACGGGAAACTTTAACGAAAAAACGGCAAAAATTTACACTGATTTTAGTTTATTCACCCGTAACCAAGAAATTGCTAAAGAAGCAGAGAATGTTTTTGCCTTTATTCTTGCACCGTACAGAAGACAAAAATTTCAACATTTACAAGTATCACCACTCAATAATCGGACCAAAATTCAGTTATTGATCCGTCAAGAAATTCAAAATGCGAAAGAAGGCCTGAAAGCCAGTATTACACTTAAAATTAATAACTTAGATGACAAATTATTAATTGATGATTTATACAAAGCCAGTCAAGCTGGGGTGAAAATTAAAGCCATTATTCGCGGTATGTGTTCATTAGTACCTGGCATAAAGGGCTTAAGTGAAAATATTAGTATTATCAGTGTTGTCGACAGGTTTTTAGAACATCCAAGAGTAATGATTTTTGAAAGTCGCGGCGAACAAAAAACGTTCATCTCATCTGCTGATTGGATGACACGTAATATGGACTTCAGAATAGAAGTCGGTTGCCCTATTTATGATCCGGATTTAAAGAAAAAAATAATGGACATTATGGAGCTACAGTTTAAAGATACCCTAAAAGCTCGAGTCATCGACAAAGAACAAACCAATAAATATGTTCGTCGTGGTAACCGTAAACATTTACGCTCACAAATCGAAACCTATAAATACCTCAAATCAAGTGAAAAAGGATAACTATGCCTAATGTGACATCCGCTTTTGAAAGTGTGGAAGAAAGAGACAGTATACAAGTTGCTGCTTTGGATATTGGCTCTAATAGCTTTCATTTAGTGGTAGCGCGTATTGTGGCCGATTCTGTGCAGATATTACACAGATTGAAACCTAAAGTTCGCCTTGCTGAAGGCTTAGATAAAGATGGTTACTTGTCTGAAGAAGCAATGTTAAGGGGGTTAAACACCTTAAAACTGATTGCTGAAAGCTTGCAAGGTTTTGAACCTAAATATGTCAAAGTGGTGGCTACCCACGCTTTACGAAAAGCCACTAACGCCAATGACTTTATTAAAGCGGCAAAAAAAGTATTTCCGTTTCCTATTGAAATTATCTCAGGTGTAGAAGAAGCCAGACTGATTTACCAAGGCGTAGCACACACTAATCATCAAGAAGCCAAACGATTAGTGATTGATATTGGTGGCGGTTCAACAGAATTTATTATTGGTGAAGGTTTTGAGACCCAAATTTTGCGAAGTATTCAGATGGGCTGTGTCAGTTATACCAGTCAATATTTCAAACAGGGTGAACTAAAACGTAAAGCTTTTGAAAAAGCGATTACCGCGGCCCAACAATCTTTAGAGTTAATCGACAAAAAATACAAACAAATTGGCTGGAAAGCTTGTATTGGCACTTCTGGCACCATCAAAACAATCATTGAATTAGCCTCTCAGTTAGATGACACTAACAGAGATAATCATGTATGCCTAAGCGACCTATATACCTTAATGGAATTATGTTGCGCTGCTAAGAATAGTAAAGATTTAGCCCTTAAAGGGTTAGCAGAAGAACGCAAGCCTGTGATCGCTGCAGGGTTAGCCATATTAATCGGCATTTTTAAAAGTTTAGATATTACTGAAATGGAGTTATCAAGCGCGGCTTTACGAGAAGGAGTGTTGTATGAGATGGAAGATAATTTACAACATGTCGATATACGTGAACGAAGCGCACAAAGTTTAGCCACCCGATATGATGTAGATGTAGCCCATGCAAAACGAGTGTTAACCACTGCCATGGATTTATACGAACAAGTGAAAAAATCATGGGAGATAGACGAGAACGAACTTAAAAATATATTAGCTTGGTCCGCCCTACTACATGAGGTAGGTTTGCAAATTAACACGCGTGGGATTCAACGTCACTCGAGTTATATATTACAAAACATTGAACTCCCCGGGTTTAGCCAAGAACAACAAACATTATTAGCTTTATTAACTCGTTTTCATCGGAAAAAAATTAAATTAACCGAAATTCCTGAGTTCACAACATTACAACAATCCCAAGTACACAAACTCATTGAGATTTTACGTTTAAGTATATTACTGAATATCAAGCGACAAGATGATATTTTGCCAAAAATATTACTTAAGGCGGATGGTAAAAGCTTATATATTCAATTTCCTGGGGACTGGTTAAAACGAAAACCCGTGTTTAGTGCCGACCTAGAGATGGAGAAAATTTATAGCCAAGAGCTAGGGATTAACCTCGAATACAAATAACAAATAATCAATGAGGTATGCTTTTTAGGTCTACCGCCCTGCATCACTTTATGGCTTAATAGCCTCAATAACGTATATTCGATAACGTAATGCCCTCGCCATTAATAATATACATTGAGGATGTAGATGAACTTTTCTGAAAATTCAGACCAAGCTGTAGAGTTTTTACGTTTGGCTGTACCCACTATGATGAAATTTAACATAGTGCCCAACCCTCTAAATTACACTTTGTGGTATAGCTATTATTCAAAAGCCTTTCCAAGATTAAACAAAGAACTAGACCAAACAATAGAACGTTACGGTACATGTCCACCTAAAATTGCTGAATCACTGTTTCTGCAACATATTGGTCATGCCGAGAATGACAATGAACAACAATTAATAGCATTTCAAGCTTCGCTATCACATTTAGCAAGCAATCTATCCGATTCTATCAACACAACTGCTAAACAAGCATCAGGCTTTTCATCAGCCATAGCTGAGAAGGTTTCTCTGCTAGATGATGTAGATACAAATATATCACCCGTTTTAAATGAACTGACTAGTAATATTAATGGGATATCTAAAGTTAATGATAGTTTTCAAGCACAGCTATCAGACGCGCAGGCTGAGATTAACACCCTAAAAGAAGAACTAGAAGATAGTAAACGAGAAGCCAGCACAGACCCTCTGACCGGTTTATTCAATCGTCGAGTTTTAGATTCTATTTTTAAAGAGTTTGTGAATAATCCAAATAGTACAAAAAAGCTCACTTTTATTATTATGGACATTGATAAATTTAAAATATTTAATGATACCCATGGACATATTTTAGGAGACCAAATTCTTAAGATAGTGGCCAATTTATTAAAAAATGAATGCAAAAAACCCGTTGTGCCTATTCGTTTAGGTGGCGAAGAATTTGGTTTAATCTGTCCAGAATACGATTTACCTGAAGCTCATAAATTAGCCGACGGGATCCGAGAAAAACTTGCTTCAAGGCCATATACCAACAAACGTGACGGTAAAAAAATCCCTCCAGTTACTGCATCTTTTGGCATTGCTGCAAAACATCGAGGTGACGCATTAACCAATATAATCGAACGAGCCGACAAAGCTTTATACAAAGCCAAAGAAGCAGGCAGAAATCAAGTAATACTCTCGGAATAAAGTTTAGCAAAATACTCGATGTGTTATTTCCCTGACGCCACCATGCTTTTAATTTTCACAGCTTTTTCGAAATGATCTAATTGGTGGGTTTCAATCCACCACTTGGCTGCTTCCATCAATATTTCAGGTTGATCATTTTTATTTTTAAAAAATGCATAAAAAGATAAGCCTACATTTTCACCTTTTCTTTTTATCTTCTGCTCACATATTTGAATAATTTTTTCTCGTAATGATTGTCTCAAGACGACTCCTTTTTTGATATTTTCACATCCTTTTATAACACTATTCACAAATACAAGTTATACCAATTTATGTGTTAGCATCAAAAATACATAGAAGTTGAATTGGTATACACATGAAACCTAAAATGATAATCCCCATGCTAGTGTGCAAACAAGTTGCAGCAGAAATTTTCTTCTATAAACAAGCATTTAATGCTGAATTATTATCTCAACGAGAAGACAAAAAAGGAGCAGTTATTCACGCAACATTAAGTGCAAGTGGATCATTATTTATGTTACACAACGAAATATCTCACCTCGCAAGCAAATCCCCAGAATTAGATGGCAGCTGCTCTGTGGTGAATTACATCTACGTGGACGATATGGATACGATTATCAAACAAGCCGGACTAGCTGGAGCTAAAATTTTAATGGCTGCTGAAGACCAAATTTGGGGAGATCGCATTGGCAGAGTTATGTCTCCAGCCGGCCATGTTTGGAATGTAGCAACCCGAATAGGACAATAAAACTAATCCCAACGAATAGTTTTTACAACTCATTTCTTGTGATGTTTTTTAATTTAGGAAAGCAGATTGTATCTACCTTCCTGTCTCTACTCTTCGTTAGCTTCTCTTATTCTTTCTTGTCGAGCTTCTTCTTCGGCGAAAGCCGCTTTGATTTCATCTAAGACTGAATCCACATCAGCGTCTGTTTCTGGTATGTCAAAATGTCCGGTTAATTCGGTTTCTGTGGTCAATTCACCCGATTCAAATAAGGCCCACATTTCTTCTGCGTACCAAGTCTCTATTAGTTCTGGAGCATACTGACCATAATATTCAGACATATTACGTACATCTCGCTGCAACATTTTAAAAGCATTATTATTAGCCGCGGCATCGACCACTTGGGGTAAATCAATGATCACAGGGCCGTAATCATCAACCAATACATTAAATTCGGATAAGTCACCATGAATTAATCCAACACATAACATACGCATGACATATTGCATCACCAAAGCGTGATCATCTATCGCTTGTTCCGCAGACATAGACACGTCATTTAGACGAGGGGCAACATCACCTTCATCATCGGTGACTAACTCCATCAACAGCACGCCGTCATAACAACCATAAGGCTCAGGTACCCGCACTCCGGCTTTAGCTAATTTAAACAAAGCATCTACTTCTGTGTTTTGCCAAGCTTCTTCTTGCTGTTTACGACCAAATTTAGAGCCCTTTTCCATGGCTCTGGCACGACGAGAGTTTTTTACTTTTCGGCCTTCTTGGTATTCTGCTGCTTTTTTGAAACTGCGTTTCATCGCCTCTTTATATACTTTAGCGCAGCGAACTTCTTCACCACAACGAACAGCATATACAGTCGCTTCCTTACCGCTCATTAGTTGATATAACACTTCATCAACAAGGCCATCTTCAACTAATGGCTGTATTCTTTTGGGAGTTTTCATTCAATCCTAAGACCACAAATTGGGTCATTTATTTAAAATCTTAATATCGCATATTAAAAAGCGAAGGGTATGTTACCAAAAATACTAGTGAGATGGATATGTCAGTTAATAAGATATTTCACACTGTTTTTTGCTAATGGATAAACAGACTTAACTATTGCAGTTTATCACTCACTTAACTCAAGTTTTATTACAAATTGCTAGAGAATAAAATATTCAATTGAGTTAGAGTTTAACAAAGTAATAACATTGGATTAAAATTTATTCTATGCTAAAAAAACAGTATTCTCGCTTCACTAGCACTTTTCTTTTCAGTTTTTTCCTTTGCTTTGCCTCACATAACACCTTCGCTCAAAGCAGTATATTAATTGCCGAAACATTAGATGACGCAGCCCAACGATACGTCAAATTAGGTTTGGAGTTAGGAGAATATGACACCGACTATGTTGATGCTTATATGGGCCCTGCTGAATGGCGAATTCAAGCCAAAGAAAACTTACGTTCTAAACAACAACTAGCAGAAGATATTCATTCTTTATTACAAGCTCTTACCGTACTGCCTATCACCGAAGAATTAGAACTACGCCATAAAGCTCTATTCCGCAATGTGCGAGCTATGGACGTCAGAGCAAGAATGTTGCTGGGCGAAACATTTAGTTTCAGCCAAGAAGCTAAACTCATTTATGACGTTGAATTACCAGAATATGATTTTGCCACATTTGATCAAGTGCTTAATCAAATAAACCAACTACTGCCCGGTAAAGGTGATTTGTCTGAGAGGATTAATAATTTTCGCCAAGATTTTATTATTCCTGAAGACAGTGTTGATGCTGTATTAAGCATGGCAATTGATGAATGTCGTGCTCGTTCTAATCAGTACATTAGCTTACCTGCAACTGAAAATTTTAAACTCGAATATGTAACAGACAAAAATTGGTCTGGTTACAACTGGTATCAAGGTGAAAATAAAAGCTTAATGCAAATTAACTTAGACTTTCCTATCCATATAGATCGCGCCATCACACTAGGTTGTCATGAAGGTTACCCTGGTCATCATGTGTGGAATGTATTGATTGAAAATCAACTTTTAAAACAGAAAGACTGGATTGAGTTTTCACTTTTCCCTTTATTTAGCCCTTATGCCTTAATTGCCGAAGGCAGCGCAAATTTTGCTGTTGAATTAGCCTTTCCAACCCAGCAAAAAATCTATTATGAAAAAAAAGTATTATTTGCTAAAGCTGGGTTAGATACTAAAAACGCAGCTAGTTTAGACAAACTGAATAAATTGATCGAAAATCTGTCTCATTCTATAACCGCCACAGCTCAATTGTACTTAGACGGAAAAATCAGCCGCCAGGAAGCAATAGAACAAAGGCGTAAATATTCCTTAATATCCACAGAGAAAGCTGAACAAAGCATACGTTTTATCGAACAATATCGGGCTTACGTGCTGAATTACAATCTTGGTAAAGACATAGTGTCAAACTACATCAATAGACTCAGCCAAGATCAAAAAAGTCAGTGGCAAGCATTCGAACGCATATTAACTGAACTCGCTACCGGTTCTGATATGTTGCAGTGATAATTGGCTTAACTCTTTGGCCAAGAAAATCCAATTCTTGGCTAGAGGTGAATTTTATCCCAATAGGGAGTACCAGCAAATTTCTCTGAATAATAGTCAATAAAAGCTCTTACTTTAGGGGCTAATAAACGTGAGCTAGGATACACAGCCCAAATAGCTGTCTCGGGGGACAAAGTATAATTTTCTAATATTGGCACTAATTCCCCCTTCGCTAATTGTTGATAACAATTCCAAGTCGAACTAATGGTTATTCCCAACCCCGCCACTGCTGCATCTCTTACTACTTCACCGCTGTCTGTTTTAAATACGCCTGATATTTTGATACTTTTAGCTCCATCAGGACCATCAAGGTGCCAGGTATCAAGCCCTGTCAGATAAATACATTGATGCTGCAATAAATCTGCTGGCACTTTAGGTACTCCAAACTGTTTTAGATAATCGGGCGAAGCACAAATAATACGTTTATCAGGAGCCAGTTTACGAGCCACTAGAGTTGAGTCTTTTAATGCCGCATTACGAATAGCAATATCAAAACCGCCTTCCACCATATCAATAATGGAATCAGACAAACGAAAATCGACTTTGAGATCGGGATAATTTTCTAAAAAGCCTTTTAGCCAAGGGACTAAATGGGAGCGAGCAAAAGACACAGGAGCAGCAACCCGCAAGGTACCACTAGGTGAACTATTGCCCTTGCCTACAGACACCATGGCGGCGTTGACTTGAGCAAGCACTTCTTCTGCATGAGGCAAAAAAGCCATACCTTCTTCCGTTAAAGATACCTTTCTGGTGGTGCGATGCACTAAACGCACGTTCAAAGATTCTTCCAGTTTATTGATATGAGCACTGGCAACCGCCGGCGATAATCCCAGCTCTTGCCCTGCGGCACTAATGTTATGGGTCACGGCTAAACGTACAAATAGCTTTAAGTGTTCAATATTCATGATTATCAACCAAATCTATAAAGTAATTCTTTATATTTAGATATTATCAATTATAAACAATCAAATATACTTATGTTCATACCAGCAATACTTATTAACAAAATATTGAGAGAGTAAACAAAATGAAAGCAGCAATTATAAAAGCATTTGGTGGCCCTGAAGTATTTGCAGTGGCAGACATAGCTAAACCACAAATTAAAGCGGGTCACGTTTTAGTTAATATCAAAGCTTCTAGTATTAATACAGTAGATACTATGATTCGTGAAATGGGTACAGAATTACCTTTCGCGCCGCCTCTACCTGCCGTATTGGGTATGGATTTTGCTGGAATAGTTGAAGAAGTGGGTGAAGGTGTGACAGATTATAACGTAGGTGATGAAGTCTACGGTTGTGCTGGCGGACTAGGCAACTTACCTGGCACCTTAGCTGAATATATAGTTGCCGACATCGATCTAATCGCTCGTAAAGCAAAAAATTTAACCATGCGTGAAGCGGCCGCTATTCCTTTGGTGGGTATTACTGCATACGAAGGGTTAATTCGTGCAGGTATCAGCCAAGGCCAAAACGTATTAGTGCACGGTGGTTCAGGTGGTGTAGGTCATATTGCTTTACAACTGGCCAATCACTTTGGCGCAAACGTTTTTGCTACTGGTGGCGGTGACAAACAAATAGCGTTGATCGAAAAATTAGGCGCAACAGCGATTAATTACAAAACAGAAACAGTGACTGACTATGTACAAAAACATACAGATGGTGCAGGTTTTGAACTTATATTTGATTCTGTCGGTGGCGCGAACATGACAAAATCTTTTGAAGCTGCAGCGTTAAATGGACAAATTGCTTCGACTGTATCTTTACTTGAAATAGATTTATCTGTGGCTCACTTTAAAGGTTTATCTTTACACGTAGTCTTTATGTTGATCCCTATGCTACATAACTTCAAACGTGCCGCACATGGAAAAATCCTACAACAATTAACTGAAATAGCTGAAGCCGGTGGATTAACTCCAGTATTAGACGAACTGACATTTTCACTAGAGCAAGCGAGTGAAGCTCAGGCCCGTTTATCAAGTGGTCAAGGTATGGGTAAAGTTGTGGTTGATATCTACCCTGCATAATTAGCCAGATTTAAACACTTTTTATCCCATGGCTCTCAAATAGATGGGTATTTGTCCTTTATGACATTTGCCCTTCAAAAAAAGAATAGGAAACTTAATATGACTCATTATTCAGTGATAGCAGTCACCCCCACTAATCAGGATTGGATAGCTGACTATGCTGCGGCAACAGAAACCATAGTCAACAAACATGGTGGAAAATACATTGCTCGTACAGATAGTCACGAATATCTTGAAGGTGAAGGCTCAACAGTTAATGTACGTGTGATTATTCAGTGGCCTTCAAAAGAAGCTGCAATCGCATTTATGACCGACCCTGAATACATACCTCATTTACAAGCGCGAACAGCGGGCTCTGACAGCCAACATATTTTAATTGCTGGCATCGAATAGGCGATTTGGAATAGAAAATGGGTTTAGCTAATACTCAGACTAAATTTGCCAGCATTAACAATGGCTATAATTCAGTCTTTAAAAAAACAAACTCAATCTTGGTTTAGTGGTGCCGATTGAAACTTACGTCAATAGCACTTTGCACTAGCAACTGAACTCGGGAGCGGCAAGTTCTACTTGACCAATATTATTTAGCCAACAAGATAGATATTTCACGCATTTTTTCTGGCCCGTCACTCGGGCCAAAATGAAAAATAAAATCGGTTTTTTCGTCACCATTTAGATCATCGACTAATACTTCTTCTGCATTTTGGGGTATCTGTAATTTTTGTCTAACGGCACGCCTGCTGAAAGGCCTTTTATCCTCAGGGGTGGCATATAATACTTTAAGCACATCTGTGCCATCTGAAAAAACTAAATCTTTGTGTTTGTCACCATTAATGTCTGATATCTTGACTAATGGCTCTCCAGAATTACCCGATGACAAACTAAAGGTTAATTCGACCTCTTGATTAACAATAGGCTTTTCGACAAATAGTCCCTGCTCATCCATTATAAAAATCATAGTATCTTGGTCAATACTGCCAGACATTAATGCACTGATGATTTGAGCAAGGCCAATATCAAAAGAAGACACTAATACCTCAAGTTTTCCATCATTTTGTAGATCAACTAAATGCAAGTCAGTTAAGGTATCTTTAGACGTTACTTTGCTAGAAAGTTGTTTAGGGTAGCTGAGTTTACCGTCTTGATAGCTGCCATAATAAAATTCGTAATCAATGGTTTTATCTAGTACGCCAGAGCTTTGTGTGTACTTAACCACTAAATCAGGAATTTTATCGCCATTAATGTCTCTTACTGTATCCAGCTTTCTGTAGGTTAAATGACTTTGATCAAGCTCTTGGCCATTTTCGTCGGTAATATCCCACCACTCATAAGCTGACACCGACTTAACAATATCGATATATTGGGCTTGAAAATCAAATTGCATATCTGCATTTTGCAAGTGAGTAACCACTTTTCCTTCAGACAAATAAACTATGTCTGTTTTATTATCCAAGTTCATATCTTGGAAAAACAAATCGGCATCGAAATACCTAAATTGACTATTTTTTAATTGTAACCTAGCCGTTATAGGTAAATGCTGGACATGCCTTTTAGTACAGCAATCAGTTAACCACAGGTTCAACTGTTCAAAATGAGGTAAGACTATGTCATCTTGACCATCATCATTTACATCCAAAACAAAATTGATATGCTCAAATGCATCAGACTTATCGCTTAAATACATAGATGACACAGCTTGCTCAATTTGCAAACTAGCAGCATGATTCATATGAGCAGGAATATATTTTTTAACCTCTGATTTAGTCAAAAAATATAAACTTTTTAAACCTTCTGCGTTTTCTTCACCTAGATCAAAAGCAAAAAAGCTTGCAGGTATATCAATAGTATCCATAGCTTTATAACTGGCTGTTTCATCGATCGCATATATTGTCAGTTTCCGCTGAAGGTTATCGTCCACCCCCACAACAAGTAACTCAATCCCAGCTTTGGGTAAAAGATCCACGGCTAAAACAGCCTGAGTGACATTAAAAGGCACCACAATTTTATGCTCAGTAAATATATCGGTGTATTTAGCAAGACTAGAAAAGCTTGTAATACAGGCCATCACTAACAATAAGCATTTACCAAATAAAGACGCTCCCTTGCAACTCACACATGACTCTGTAGACATAAAACTTGGGCTCCGAAACAAACAAAAGTGACTAGCTTAACAAACCTGTATTCTGGAAAATACCAATGACGCTTCAAAGGTACTTATAAAAAAAGAGACCAAGGCCTCTTTTTTCATTATTTGTATCAACTACTAACGTTTAGCTTTGCCTCCCGCTTTGGACTTATTCGCCCCATTACTTTTATTTGCTGCGTCATTATGGGGCTGATTATCACTGAATCGAGTTAAGCCTTTTTGCGCCCGTGCAGCATTAGGATTTTTACCCTTAGCATGCGCTTTATTCACCGAACGTTTGGCATAGGCTTTTTGATCTCTGCCACGAAGTTCATTACGACTTTCAGTTGGCACCAAACATTTAGGTCCATTTCCAATTAAATAGGCCTTGCCCATCTCTGTTAACGCTTTACGTAACATGGGCCAGTTTGCCGGATCGTGGTAACGTAAAAAGGCTCTATGTAAACGCCTTTGAATTTCACCTTTAGGCACTTCTACAATTTCACTTTTATGATTCACTTTATGTATCGGGTTTTTATTGGTGTGATACATAGTAGTGGCATTAGCCATAGGTGACGGATAAAAGTTCTGTACTTGATCCAGTTTGAAGTTGCGTTCTTTTAACCATAGAGCCAAATTCAGCATGTCTTCGTCTTTAGTGCCTGGGTGAGCTGAAATAAAGTAAGGGATCAAAAATTGCTCTTTACCCGCTTCTTTAGTGTATTTATCGAATAACACTTTAAACCTATCGTATGTGCCCATACCCGGTTTCATCATTTTATCAAGAGGGGCTTTTTCCGTATGCTCAGGCGCAATTTTTAGATAGCCACCTACATGGTGAGTGACTAATTCTTTTACATACTCAGGATCTTCAATTGCCAAGTCATAACGTACACCCGAAGCAATCAGAACTTTTTTAACTCCCTCTACCTTTCTAGCTTGACGATACAAGTTTGTGGTAGGTGATTGATCGGTATCTAAGTGGCCACAAATTTCAGGCCATACACAAGACAAACGTCGACAAGCTTGTTCGGCTTTAGGACTCTTACAACGTAACTTGTACATATTGGCAGTTGGACCGCCCAGATCAGAAATAACCCCAGTAAAGCCTGGTACTTTATCGCGAATATTTTCGATTTCACGAATAATAGATTCTTCAGAACGGCTTTGGATCACCCTTCCCTCGTGTTCGGTAATCGAACAAAAAGTACAGCCACCAAAACAACCACGCATGATATTTACCGACGTTTTAATCATATCGTAAGCGGGTATTTTGGCTTTACCATAACTAGGATGTGGAACACGTGCATAAGGTAAATCAAACACGGCATCCATCTCTTCGGTTTCAAGTGGAAACGCCGGTGGATTGATCCAGACTATTCTATCACCATGTCGCTGTGCTAATGCTCTAGCACAACCTGGATTGGTTTCTTTATGTAAAATTCTCGATGTATGAGCGTAAAGTGTTTTTTCAGCACGCACCATATCGTAAGGCGGCAACAATACGTAAGTTTTATCCCACGGTTTACGCCTTTGAGTTTTCGATGTAAATGGCTGCACAACGATAGGTTTAGCTTTTTCTGCGTCAATCGCCGCTTGTTTTTCTGCTTCAGATGAAACAGCACATTTATCTTCGATATTTTCGTATGGACTAATAACAGGATCAATTTTTCCAATCACATCAAGGTGAGTTGAATCGACGCCTTGCCAACCGGGTAAGGGCTCTCTGCGCAATACTGCCGTGCCACGAATATCTTGCATTTGATCTATGGTTTCACCAGATGCAAATCTATGAGCCATTTCTATTAGTGGCCGCTCGGCATTACCAAACATCAACATATCGGCTTTTGAATCAAATAAAACACTTCGACGTACTTTGTCAGACCAATAATCGTAATGAGCGATACGACGCAAGCTGGCTTCGATACCACCAATTACAACAGGTTTTTTATAAGCTTCTTTACACCTTTGGGTATACACAGTCACAGCTCGGTCAGGGCGTTTCCCCCCTTCATTATTCGCAGTATAAGCATCATCATGGCGAAGTTTGCGATCGGCAGTATAACGATTGATCATCGAATCCATGTTGCCCGCGGTTACCCCAAAAAATAAATTGGGTTCGCCCAACTGCATAAAATCTGCTTTAGAGTGCCAATTAGGTTGAGAAATAATTCCCACTCTAAAACCTTGTGCTTCAAGCGTTCGACCGATCACAGCCATACCAAAACTTGGATGGTCAATATAGGCATCGCCTGTGACGATTATGATGTCACAACTATCCCAACCCAATTGGTCCATTTCTTTACGGGACATAGGCAAAAATGGTGCAGGTTCAAAACACTCTGCCCAATATTTGGGAAAAGAAAATAATCCTCGTTCCGCTTTCATACGGGGGATAATTTTAGTTCTAGAGGCGGGTTGGATAGTCGGCATGGATTGTCTCAAAAAGCGATTCATAAAAACCCGTCGATTATAGCAGAAATTAAGCAACTGATTAGCTAAGAATTTAATCTCTTTTTTAGTGCAAAAAAATTCACCACTTCACCAAACAAGTGCAAGAACAATAAATTCAAACCATAAACAAACCTCATGAAAAAATTGTTATTATTCATATAAAACAATATGTTAGATATCACTTCCCAAATGGAACATTAATTGCTTTTAGTCATTTCTATTTAATTCTTTTTTTAAGAACCCATTCATGACATTGCCTATACATTTGCTGCTAAAATTATTGGGGATAAAATTAGGGTTAATACTTATAGGCTTATTTGTTGTTTCAGGCATAGTGGTATTAGTTTCGACCCAATTTATTACCCACGAATATTTACGCATCACTGTGGGTTTATTACTGGCATGGCTCATACTATCATTAAGCCTTTGTGTTCAACGTGACTTAACTTCACTTCACACTGGGTTAATAGAATTTGATCCCGACACAAGAAACATTCAAAACTTTGATTCTACTTTTCTATTTTTAAATCTCATATTAGACAAATTGAGCTCTTTATTTAGAGAATCTAATCGAACCAAAAATGCTTTATCAGAACAAATATCAGAAATACATTATTCTTCACAACAAGTCAGTCTCTCATCTCACACATTAGCTGAAAATGTCGATAAACAATCTGAATCCACCCACCTCAGTGCCGTCGCGATCAAACAAATGGGTGCAGCTTTATCTGAGGTCACAGCAAAAATGGAGACACTTAACAAGGCAACAACAAATACAAGTCAACTGGCTGAAAATGGTCATACACAACTTTCTGTATTAACCGAAGAAATTGTCAAAGTAAAACAAGAAGCGTCTGATACCTTAGTTGCAATAGACGAACTGAATAAAAATACCCAACAAGTCTTTGCCCTCACCAGCGCAATTGAAAAAATAGCAGAACAAACTAATTTATTGGCTCTTAATGCCTCCATAGAGGCGGCTAGGGCCGGCGAACAAGGCCGAGGTTTTGCTGTTGTCGCTGATGAAGTAAGAAACTTAGCGGCTGTCAGTAAAAACACAGCAACGAGTATCATTAGCAGCATACAAGCAGTACAAACTAAAAGTGCGAATGTCAGCAACAATATGTCTAAAGTATTTCAGTTAACTGAAAGCTGTGCTGAAAAATCTGACGATGCTAATCGTATTTTAAAGAATATATATACAGAATCAGAGCGAGTGCAACAGCAAGTAAAAATAGTCTCAGATAACGCAGAGCAGCAAAGACTAGTCACTGAAGATATTTCTAATCACTTAAATGAAGTAGTAAAAAATAGCCCAACAGAATGCCGAAATAGCCAAACAAACAAATCAACTTTCTAGTCATCTAAGTAACATTACAGGTAGTCAAAAGGATCACAAATTATGCTAGAGACAATATTTGGGATCGCTATTATTAGTGTGGCCTGTGTCATCATTATTGCCTACATTACTCAGACAAAAAAACGTCAGTGGCAACAACAACAAACACTGATATCCCAGCTATTACAATTAAAAACCATTATTGCCTTTACCCAAAAACACAGAGGTATGTGTGCAGCTTATATTCAAGGTGATGAAAAAGCCCTTAATGTATTAACCAGTATTGACAATACCCTGCAACCCGTCATTGAAAAATTAAACAATGAGCCTTTTTTAATGCAACAAGGCCGTTGGATTGGATATTTAGATCACTGGCAAAGATTAAAAAAACAATATAAACAGTTGGACTTAACAACCAGTTTTAATCAGCACACTAACTTGATAACCAACTTATTGTATTTATTTGAAGATATTTCTGAGCATAGAGCATTCAACAAAAAATCTTTTAAAGGCACATCTAATAGCTCAGTGTTATGGCAAGAGTTACCTTTTACTGCCGAATATGTGGGCCAAGCTCGAGCGGTAGGTGTCGCCATAGTGGCAAGAGGTACTTGCACCCAAGTGGATAAAGTAAAAATAGGTTATCTGGCTACCAAAATACCTGAACTATCGAACAGAATATTTAGCTACCTTGAAAGGAATGGCAGTGAACAATTACCATTAATTAATCACGCCAGAAACAAATGCCAAAGTTTTACTAACTTACTGCAGACAGAGTTATTAGAAGTCAATCAGGTTAACATTAGTACTGAGCAGTATTTCTCTGCAGCCAGTCAAGCTATGGATTCAATCAACCGTTTATTGGACGCTGAATTAAGTACCTTACATGAACACATTAAACGCGCTTATTAAACAAGCTGAAAACGAGTTTACAGGCACAAGTAAGGGCATTAAATTCACACTTTAAGCACAAAAACAGCTACAAGGCCTCAAGGGCTTCTGATAACCTAGAAACACCAATAATCTCAATACCTGTCATACCTTGTTTTGGTACATTCGCTTTAGGTACTATGGCTCGCTTAAAACCATGTTTGGCGGCTTCACTTATCCTTTCTGAGCCATTAGGTACAGGTCTAATTTCACCTGCTAAACCAACTTCTCCAAAAGCAATCAGTTGTCTATCTAGGGTTTTATTTTGAAAACTAGAAACGATAGCTAATAACAAAGCCAAATCAGCACTCGTTTCTGCCACTTTTACTCCACCCACCACATTGGCAAATACATCTTGATCATTCATCTGTACATTGCCATGCCTATGCAAAACAGCCAATAACATGGATAAACGATTTTGATCCAAACCAATCGCGACTCGCCTAACATTGGCCATTTGAGAATAATCAACCAACGCTTGAATTTCCACCAAGAGGGGGCGAGTACCTTCCCATACAACCATCACAATACTGCCAGGAGATTGTTGTTCGTCGCGACTCAAAAAGATAGCTGAAGGGTTATTGACCTCTTTAAGACCTTTTTCGGTCATTGCAAAAACACCTAATTCATTGACGGCACCAAAGCGATTCTTTTGACTTCTAAGGGTGCGATATCGACTATCACTTTCCCCCTCCAACATCATCGAACAATCGATACAATGCTCTAAAACCTTAGGCCCAGCTAAACTTCCATCTTTAGTGACATGTCCCACTAGAAACATAGCAATATGATTTTGTTTAGCAAAACGAGTGAGGTAAGCGGCACTTTCTCTAACTTGGGAAACACTGCCCGGAGCAGATTGCACATCGGCAACCTGCATAACTTGGATAGAATCGATTACCATTAATTCAGGTTTATGTTGTAAAGCCAAATCACAAATAATATCCACATTAGTTTCAGCTAATAATTTCAATTTATCCTTTGCCAGCCCTAGCCTTTGCGCTCGCATTGCCACTTGTTGTAGAGACTCTTCGCCTGTTACGTACAAGGCATTTCTGTTGCCTGCCATTTGACACATAACTTGCAGCAACATAGTACTTTTACCCGCACCTGGAGAGCCACCAATTAACATGGCAGATCCCGGCACTATGCCTCCACCTAAAACACGGTCTAATTCTTTATAGCCAGAAGCAAACCTAGGCAATGCTGCCAAATCGATACTTTCTAATGTTTCTACTTTTGCTTGGGTTTGACCTGAATAACCACCAGCCTGATGACTATGATTTGACTTGCTTGCAGACACAACAAACTCAGTAATAGTATTCCATGCATTACAATCATTACACTGCCCCTGCCAACGAGGATATTCAGCGCCACAATCAGAGCACACATACGCGGTTTTACGTTTAGCCATATTTTTAATCTTTTCTACCTTGAATTTAAGGGTTGCTTAACCCTAAGGGAATATCGTATTTTACATAACAAATGTATAACTGTTGAGTTTACAGGTGATAGTTTTTTAGTTTTCTGTCGATAACTAGTTAACTAGGTGTTTAATCCCAGAGCTAATTTAGCCCTATAGCATACTTAATCCAGGTGACATGAGCCAAGACTTAGAAGAATATCAACACATAATCGAAGAACTTAAGCCCATGATTAATGAGCCTGAGTTTAATCAGGTGTTAAGTCAAGTCGCTTCTTCTGTGCCCAAACAAAAACGTTTTTTATTAAAAATGGAGCTGAAACGCCTAGCTCGCCCCTGTATACGATTAATTGATTTACGTGGATTAGTGAGTGGTCAGTGTCGACTTTACACTCATGAAAATAAACAACACTTTTTAGATGACGTGGCCATCGATACTTTTGAAAAACAAGTCCGTATTTTTGGTGAATATACTATTGGAGTGTATGAAGCGACGACCAATACCGAAAATAACTATCGGGTAATGCACAAAAAAGAACAACAAGACGCCCTTAAACGTAAAAAATCTCCTGCTAAAGTAAAAGAAAAACCAGAAAGTTTTGTTGCCCCCTTAGTTAAGTTTGGTAGCTTTTATCAACGAGAAGAAGAACGAATGAATTTCTCGGTAAATATTGAAATATTTACCGAACTGAACAAAAGTTTACAAGCGAATACGATAGACATATCTGTCAATGGCTTAAAAGTGAAAGCCGGTAAAGAGCATTTATTTAAAGTAAACGAACGTTTAACCGTACAATTCAGGGGCTTAGAAAAAGAATACGCCCTGAATAAACGTCAAGGTGTGAGTTATACAGTAGAGGCGATTGAACAAGTTAAAGATGCCCAAAAACTTTATTTAAAACGTATTGATGATGCGCCTTATCCAAGCTTTGACAATTTTTTAAAACAATTTATTCACGGTAATAAAAGACGTTATAAGGTCAATTTAGATAACACCTTAACGGCGATCCAAAATAAAACTTACGAACAATATTATATTCCTAACTTTTCATCCATTCCTGTTTATATTGACAAGGTAAACGACGAGTATATTCCTAAATACGCCTTAGCGAATGACAGTAATAGAGAAGAAATACAATATTGGGCAAATGAAATTCAAGATTTAAAAATCGGTTATTTGCTAACGCCCGAACGAATAAAACAAGCTTTGTCCTTACCTAAAGGCCAGCAGGAAATATTTATTTTTGTGTTTAACCACATTAAAAATGAAAAAGTGTATTTTTATTCTGCCTCTCATTCTGAGTTAGAAGCCAAACCTGAATTAAAAGGTTTGTTTTTAGGTTATGGCTCGCGAAAAGTCAGTTGGCGAGTGTACAAATTGCAATTAACTGATATGCGCCCTGAACAAAGTTATCGCCCTTTGTCTATTTCGAACTCTATTAATGATTCGGTCAAACGACAAAATCAAAAGCCTTCTCCCAGGCTAATGTCACGTCTAAAAAATCTAAAACAGATAGCGGTGTTAACCAATATAACCGACAATATTAGTACTGAGCAGTATCAAAAAAATAAAATCAAACGGGATCAATTAGCCCAACTGAAAGTATTTGGTCATCCTCGTAATAAGCCACCAGCCTTGGTGACTGTTTATCGCTTTAAATATTTTAATCAACGCAGAGAGACCAGATTCTTATTACGTACCGCGGTCAAAGTAACGGTTGGCTCACAAGAGTTTGAGGGTTATACCGAAGACTTTTCAACCAAAGGATTGCGAGTAGAACTGCACAATTTTTTTGCATCTAGTAACGATAACAAGGTCAATCTTAGTTTTCCGCAATTACAAATGGTGACCAGCAAATTTGATTTAACCAACTTACCCTACTTAGTCAAACATATTTCTAAAGATGGCCATGTCATCCACTTACAAAACTTTATCACTGAAGAAAACAATACGGCTCGACGTTTCTTTGAAGCGTTAATTAAAGCAAACCGCTCTAAGTTAAAAGCTTACCGAGATGAAGAAGAAGTGCCTGGAATAGGTGAGGCATTACGAAATATCTATGCTAATAATGTGGTTAATACTGCATTTTTCTTACGCAAGCACGGAGTGGAATTTATTCCTGATGCGACTGGCACTTGGTCGTTTCCAAGCCGCTTAACTAAATTCTTACAATTTAAAACTGAAGAAAATGAAGTAAATCTGTATGCATTGTTCAGAAACGCTAAGATAAAACACGATTTTATTCCGGATGTTCTGAGCAAAATAAAACCCAGTGATAAACCTGTCGCACGTGAATTATTTATTGCTTTTGATCCCAGTAAAACAGTGATAGGTGAAGCGATACATAGTTTATATACCAGCCAATTTACTCAACCGGTACAAAGGCGTGAATTTATTAATCATGCTTTGCAGAATGGTCAATTTCTTGCTGTTAAAGTATTTATCGCCAGAACTGGCAGGCCTGATTTTGAAACTATGCAATCAGAGTTAAATTACGTCAGCATTTATGCCTTGCATAAAGCAAAACTGTTAGAAGAACAATTATGGAATGTCACTGCTGTCGGGGATTTAGTTGACGTCACAGATGAGGTACTAAAACGCTACAATTTTGAACAAAAAGTGATAGACAGTAATCACCAAACACCAAAAACACATAAAATAAAACAAGTCGGTATCGAACAATTGCTCAAAACCTAAGTCAGCTGACTCAGGCTTTGAATGACTGAAAAATTATTGCCTTGCAGCTAAGATCCAAATCAAGGCATCCATCCCGCCTTTACTGATAGATATATCGGCTTGTTGACGTACCACTGGTTTAGCATGAAAAGCCACCCCTAAAGACGCTGCTGACATCATCACCAGATCATTCGCGCCGTCACCCATGGCGATCGTTTGCTCTATGGGGATAGACCACTTCTCTGCTAGTTTAACTAAAGTTTCAGCTTTTACTTGAGCATCTATAATGTCACCCATTACCTTTCCAGTTAGTTTCCCGTCACTAATTTGGAGCTGATTAGCTACGGCAGCATCTAACTCTAAGCGTTCAGCCAAATAATCGGCGAAATAGGTAAAACCGCCAGAAGCGATAGCTAATTTCCAATTTGCCTTTTTCAAAATAGCAATCAAATTAGCAATGCCAGGCATTAAAGGTAAAGCTTGACGAACCTGCTGAATAACAGCTTCATCACAGCCTTTTAAACATGACACTCGGGTCCGTAAACTTTGTGCAAAATCTAATTTACCTTGCATAGCCAGTGCTGTCACAGACGCCACTTCTTCGCCAACTCCAGCTAAAGCGGCTATTTCGTCAATACATTCAACAGCAATAACAGTACTGTCCATATCCATCAATAACAAACCAGGTTGTTGTAAACTCGGCACTTTGTCCACTAAACACAATTCAACACTTAACAACTCAGCTGCAGCCACTAGTTTTTGTTTTAAATCGGCGTTATCTAACACAGAGACATTTGCCACAATAGCAAAACCAGCCACACCTTCCATTTGCAATGCAGAATAAGACTTGACCACTAGATAACCTTTTAGATAACTAGTCACTTGCAGAAGTTTGCCAAGGTGCAAACCTTCGGTAAACATCACCAAAGATTGTAAGTCCGCCTGAGAGCTGGTTTGCTCCACAATTGGCTTAACCGCCACGTCCGACAATTGAAAATGTTGAAGATCTTGATTAAGTACCAAATCAGCTAAAAAAAGATGGGAGTTAATTTGTTTGTTAGAAACCGCAATATCAGACACGTTTTAAATACTCATTACTAGAATTACACAAATGGTATCGAATGCCCCCTCTTATTGCTAATGCCTATTTGGACAAATTTATACGTAAAACGTTGAACTAAGATCAATATTCGGTAAACATAACTGATAAAGGTTAAATCTAATAAAAGTCGTTCTTCTGCATGAGTCTAGACATCAAGCCAATTGGGCTTATTCGTACCCCATACAAACAGAAATTTGCGATCCCTAGACAACCCGGATTAGTCAAGAGTGCTGTGGGCACAATTTTATTTACCTCCGAATTTAATGATCCTAATTATTTACGTGGCATAGAACAATTTAGCCACCTATGGTTATTGTTTCATTTTCACCAAACTGCAGATAAAGGACATTCCCCTCTAGTAAGACCCCCTCGTTTAGGTGGCAATGAAAAACTAGGCGTATTTGCCACCCGTAGTACTTTTCGTCCCAACAGTATTGGCATGTCTGTGGTTGAATTTGACTCAGTACAATTTAAAAATAAACAACTGAATCTACAGGTGCGTGGGATTGATCTTTTAGATAACACGCCAATTCTCGACATAAAACCTTACATACCTTATGCAGATAACATAGAAAATGCACAAGGGGGGTTTGCCAATCAGGCACCAAGTTGTATGCAAGTTAAATTTTCCCTTGATGCGACTCAACAAATAAACGCATACGTTAAACAATACCCTCAACTTGAAATATTAATAAGCCAAGTGTTACAGCAAGATCCACGGCCAGCCTATCGCAACAAACAAGAGCTAGAAAAAGTTTATGGTATGACTCTGTATGAGTTTAATATTCAATGGCAAGTCAGCGAAAACTGTAATCATGTGCTGAACATAGAAAAAATTGATACACCTTAATCAATAAGGGCTTTAGCCTAAGCAAGCCTACTGATAGAATAGCCGCCGTTTTTTCACCCTTTTTGAGACTCTATCATTCATGCGCACAAGCCAATATTTATTATCAACGCAAAAAGAAACCCCTGCCGACGCAGAAGTCATTAGCCATCAGTTGATGTTACGTGCAGGTATGGTTAGAAAACTAGCCTCTGGCCTATACACTTGGTTACCGACAGGTTTACGGGTATTAAACAAGGTCGCCAATATTGTTCGCCAGGAGATGAACAAAGCAGGATCAATCGAGATATTGATGCCAGTGGTGCAGCCTGCCGATTTATGGCAAGAGTCTGGCCGTTGGGATGAATATGGCCCAGAATTATTACGCATAAAAGATCGCAACTCACGTGATTTTGTATTAGGTCCAACACATGAAGAAGTAGTAACCGCTTTAGTCAAAAATGAAGTCAGCAGTTACAAGCAGTTACCACTAAATTTGTACCAAGTACAAACAAAATTCCGTGATGAAGTTCGTCCTAGATTTGGTATTATGCGTGGCCGTGAATTCACTATGAAAGATGCTTACTCTTTTCATATGGAGCAAAGCTGTTTAGAAAACACCTATCAAACTATGTTCCAAGCATACTGCAATATTTTTGAACGTATTGGTTTAGATTACCGCCCTGTTATCGCAGATACAGGTTCAATCGGCGGCAGCGCCTCTCACGAATTCCACGTATTAGCAGAATCTGGTGAAGATGATATTGCTTTTAGCGATAGCTCAGACTACGCAGCTAATACAGAAATGGCCAAAGCGCTGCCACCAGCTGGTGAACGACCTGCTGGGACTCAATCTTTAGAAAAAATAGCCACACCAGGTCAAAAAACTATCGATGACGTGGCTAAGTTTTTAAATATTCCAGCCATTCAATCGGTCAAAACATTAATAGTGTTAGCCGAGGAAGACGAAAAAGGTCAGCAAGGTCTAGTCGCTTTAGTATTACGTGGTGATCATCAACTAAATGAAATCAAAGCTGAAAAGCTGGCGGGTATCTACTCGCCATTAACTATGGCCAGTGAACAACAAATTGAAGACACTTTAAATTGTACTATTGGTTCTATCGGTCCAGTAGGACTAGAAATTCCAGTAATTGTTGATACCGATGCAGCCCATCTTGCTGACTTTGTTTGTGGCGCTAACGAAACTGATTTTCATTACACTGGCGCTAACTGGGAAAGGGATGCTGGTGAATTCCAAATCGCTGATATCAGAAACGTAGTCGCCGGTGACCTTTCTCCTGATGGGCAAGGTAGCTTAGAAATAAAACGAGGGATTGAAGTAGGTCATATTTTCCAATTAGGCGACAAATATTCTCAAGCCATGAACTGTGGTGTGTTAGATGAAAATGGTAAACATAAAATATTATCTATGGGTTGTTATGGTATTGGTGTATCTCGCATAGTTGCAGCAGCAATTGAACAGAACCACGATAAATATGGCATTATTTGGCCAGACGCAATTGCTCCTTTTAAAGTGGCCATTATTCCGATGAATATGCATAAATCTCCGCGCATTCAAGAAGTGGCTGAATCTTTATATTCACAATTACAAGCTGCCGATGTAGATGTTTTGTTTGATGACAGAAAAGAACGCCCTGGGGTGATGTTTAATGATATGGAACTAATTGGTGTGCCTCACACTATTGTTATCGGTGAACGCAACTTAGATGAGAAAAAAGCAGAGTATAAAAATCGTCGTACTGGCGAAAAAACACTGATTGAAATTGACAATTTAGCTGATTTTATTGGCAGCCTTTAATTGCTCAATCTAATATAAAGCGTCTCAGGACGCTTTTTTTATATCTGTAAGGATCACATACCTAAACAATAAAGTTTATACTTAAACCGACTATCCTTTAATGGTAAAGTTTCCTCACACAGACAGGTAGTCGAAGAGATAATCAATGCAAGTAACTTTTTACGGTGTACGAGGCTCCTGCCCTGCTCCAGGCCTAGAGTTTATCAAATACGGTGGCAACACTGCTTGTGTACATGTGAGTCTAGAAGATGGCACAGATATTATTCTCGATGCAGGAACAGGCATCAAAAAACTTGGTCAAAAATTAATTCAACAAAAAAATGATATTCATCTACTGCTGACACACAATCATTGGGATCACATTCAGGGCTTTCCCTTTTTCGCCCCTATTTATCAACCAGAACGTAATATATTTATTACCCCTGGGCAAATCACCTTTGATGAAAAAGATGCCATTTTAAAACAAATGAGTGGTAGCTATTTTCCTGTGCATTACCGAAGCTTGCCATCCAACATCGAAATAATTAGTTTGGATGAAAATATTTCAAGCTGGACAATTGGTTCTGCTAAAATTTGTCGTTTGACCATGAATCACCCTGGCGCGGGAAGTTCCTTTAGTATCGAGGCCGACGGTAAAAAAATCGCTTATGTCACTGATAACGAACTTTATCCGCCATACAAGAAAAATACCGATTTTCTAGACTGGGCAGAATTCTGCAGAGATGCAGATTTAATCATTCACGATGCCCAATATATGATTACTGACATGCCAGCCAAATCAGGTTGGGGACATTCAGTCGCAGAAGAGGCAGTAAAATTAGCTATGGCCAGCCGAGCTAAACGTATGGCACTCTATAGCCATGATCATATTCGCACTGATGATGAAATTTCAGAAATTGAAAAACATTGTCAATATGTCATAAAAGTAGGTGGCGCAAATTTAGAATTGTTTGCCGCCGCAGAAGGTTTAATCGTATCACTATAAGGGCATACTAGTTGTCGGATCGAAACCAATTCGCATTATTATTATCTGGAGGGGGGGCACGAGCGGCCTATCAACTAGGTGTACTTAAAGCCATTGCGACCTTTCTACCAAGAAATCATGGCATACCTTTTCCAATAATTTGTGGCAACTCAGCTGGAGCAATTAATGCTACGGGTCTTGCCTGTTATGCATCTTGTTATCATTTAGGCTTAAGAAAATTAGAATGGGTTTGGAAAAACTTTGATACTCGGCAAGTTTATGACAGCGGTGTAAGAGATGTATTTAAACATCTGACAGGTAATTTTTTATCCAGCTTTTTAACCGAAAAAAATCAAAAGACCCCCTCCAGCTTATTAAATAATCAGCCATTACGTCATCTCATTCGTCAACATTTAGATTTTCAGCGCATAGATACTAATATTGATAGAGGTTACCTTAGAGCCATTAGTATCAATGCATCCAGTTATACTAGCCATGACTCCATTAGTTTTTTCCAAGGGCATAGTGAACTAAAAGCTTGGCAACGAGAACAAAGACGTGGTTTGCCTTGTACCTTAAACTCTGAACATCTGATTGCTTCGTCCGCAATTCCTATGTTATTTCCCCCCGTCAAAATGTTAGGAGAGTTTTTAGGCGATGGTTCGATCCATCAATTATCCCCTTTGAGTCCTGCGATTCATCTAGGTGCAGAAAAAATACTAGTGATTGGAGTAGAACAGCCAGAACGGATATCTCGCTTTACTGATATGCAAAACTTTCCCAGCAGTATTGCGATAGCGGGTCATTTATTAGACACCATTTTTGCTGACACTCTAAAATCAGATTTAGAACGGCTAGAGCGGATTAACAATACCATAGCTCATATGACGTATAAACAAAGACAATTAACTCAGTTAAAAACCATTGACTGTTTAGTGATCAACCCCAGCGTTAACTTTAATGAAATGGCGGCCAAACATTTCCACCGTATGCCTTCAGGTATAAAAATACTATTACGAATGTTAGGCCTACACGACAAAGCCGATTCCAGTTTACTCAGCTACTTATTGTTCGAAAAAGAATTCTGCCGAGAATTAATTGCTTTAGGCATGAAGGATGGCCTCGCCAGACAAGATGAATTGAGAGCCTTTTTGCAAGTTTAAAAGACCAATCCGCATTGATAAGAATACACTCAGAGAGAATTCAAATGCGCTTAATCAAGGCCCTTGAATGAATTTTTTATTAATAAAGAGCTCCTGCTCTTTCAAGTTCGAGCAACACAGAGTAAGCGCATTTAAAACTCACCTGAAAGGAATACCTCAGCGGCTTTTAACCTGCGTTCTCGGTATTTGAAAGGGGACAACTATTCCTACACATCGATGCCTTGCGCTAAAGCGAACAACCAGTAAAAAGCATTTAGATAGATCCCTTCGGGCTGCGTTTGTTCGGCATTTCAACTGCTTCATCACTTATTAAAGTAGAAAAACTAGATTATAATCGCGGTTAGCTGTATGAATACCGTACAATTCGCTGCAAAAACATTCACCAAAGATCAACAGCCCCTAGTAACTCCTTCCCATAAATGAAAGAATTGTCAGTTATCATCAAAGGATATGTAGGAAACGTTTGTGTATGCATAATTTAACCAAGTCCGTTTTAATCAGTTCAATGTTATTTATCTTTGTCGCTTGTGGGGATTCCCCGCAAACACCACCAGCGGGAGCCGGCCAGGCTAAGGCCATGCCAGTAGAAACCCTCACTTTACGAGCACAAAAAGTCGATTTAATTGAAGAAATGCCCGGCCGTACTGTTGCGTATCGTAAATCAGACTTACGTCCCCAAGTGGATGGCATTATTGAAAAACGTAATTTTACTGAAGGCGCCATAGTCGAGGCTGGACAACAATTATATCTGATTGATCCGGCCGTTTATCAAGCCACTTTAGAAGCTACACTTGCCGAACAATCTAGGCTAACATCTGCTTTTGAATTAGCCACTAGAACCCGTAAACGTTATGCAGACTTAAGAAAAAACAATTCGGTTAGTAAAGATGATTTTGATAATACTTTATCGGCAGAGGCTCAAGCTAAAGCCGCTTTACAAGCAGCCAAGGCTCAAGTTAAACAAGCAGAGATCAACCTTAAATATACTAAAGTTGAAGCGCCTATATCTGGACAAATTGGTGCATCCCGCTTTACCGAAGGTGCCTTAGTCATTGCTCGTCAAGCTGAAGCGTTAGCCACTATCACTCAGTTAAATCCCATTTATGTGGATGTGACTCAGGCTGGAAGTCAGTTATTACATTTACGAGATACCATTAATTCAGGGCGATTACAGGCAACTGAAAACAGTAAAATGCCGGTATCTATTGTTATTGATGCGACAGGCAAACCTTATGAACATATGGGCACCCTAGAATTTTCAGATGTCACAGTGAACGAAACTACAGGGACTGTACGTTTACGAGCGGTATTTCCTAACCCTGATAAAGTCTTACTTCCAGGCATGTTTGTGCGAGGTTTAGTCCATCAAGGTACTTTAGCCAATGCTTTCTTAGTGCCACAAAACTCAGTCATGCGCCGCCCAGATGGCACGCCCTATTTATTTGCTGTCAGTAAAGACAATAAGGCTATTACTAAAGATCTTACAATAGAAAAATCCAGTGGTAAAAACTGGATAGTGATAAGCGGTGTAGAAGATGGCGAACAAATCATCATTAATGGTTTACAGCGCGTATCTCCGGGTATGGATGTCATGCCTATTGCAAACAACACACCAGCCAAACAATAGGGATTTGACCAATGGGAAAGTTTTTTATTGATAAGCCGGTATTTGCTTGGGTTATCTCCATTAGTATTGTATTGGCAGGGATTTTGTCAATTATGCAATTGCCTGTGGAGCAGTATCCACCAATATCGCCACCTAAAGTAACCATAAGTGCAACCTATCCGGGTGCTTCTGCGCAAACCACAGAAAACTCTGTGACTCAGTTAATTGAGCAACAAATGAGTGGCCTAGATAACTTGCGTTATATCAATTCTAATAGTGACTCAAGGGGTGGGGTTTCGATTACCTTAACTTTTGAACCTGAAGTTGATGCGGATATTGCCCAAGTACAAGTTCAAAACAAATTACAAGCAGCCACTTCGCTATTACCGCCTGAAGTACAGCAGCAGGGTATCAATGTCAGTAAATCATCAGGTTCATTCCTGATGGTAATTGGCATGATATCTAAAGATGGCTCCCTCACTCGTGCTGATCTAACTGATTTTGTTGTGTCTACAATCAAAGATCCTATTTCACGAGTTAATGGTGTCGGTAGCGTGCAAGTGTTCGGTGCACAACACGCCATGCGTATTTGGTTAGATCCCAACAAATTACTTAGCTATAACCTAACGGTTAACGATGTCACCACGGCCATCAAAGCCCAAAATACCGAAGTTACGGCTGGCCAAATTGGTGGGGCTCCATCGGTTGCCGGACAACAGATTAATGCCACTATCACAGCGCAAAGCAAGTTAACCTCGGTAGAAGAGTTTTCTAATATATTATTGCGAGTCAATACAGATGGTTCTCAGGTGAGGTTAGGTGATATATCTCGCATCGAAATAGGTAGTGAAAACTATGAAGTGGCGGCTCGCCTTAATGGCCATAGTGCTACAGGTATTGGCGTCTATTTAGCCACTGGTGCTAACGCCCTAGATACAGCCGAAGCGGTTAAAAAACGTTTAGCAGAACTCAAACCTTTTTTCCCAGCCGGAGTTGAAGAGTTATACCCCTACGACACGACTCCCTTTGTTAGTTTGTCTATAGAGGAAGTCGTTAAAACTTTATTTGAAGCAATTGTTTTAGTATTTCTTGTGATGTACTTATTTCTGCAGAACTGGCGAGCAACCCTAATACCTACTATAGCTGTGCCTATAGTATTATTAGGCACCTTTGCCATTTTATCTGCTTGCGGTTTTTCAATTAATACTTTAACTATGTTTGCTATGGTATTGGCAATCGGTCTACTAGTAGATGATGCCATTGTGGTAGTTGAAAACGTAGAACGTATCATGGAAGAAGAGAAATTATCGGCCCGCGAAGCAACGCGTAAATCTATGGATCAAATTACCAGTGCTTTGATAGGTATTGCCTTAGTACTGTCAGCGGTATTCGTACCTATGGCCTTTTTTGCTGGTTCGACGGGTGCTATTTATCGTCAATTTTCTATTACTATAGTTTCGGCTATGGCTTTATCTGTTGTGGTCGCTTTAGTATTAACTCCGGCTTTATGTGCCGTTTTACTCAAACCTAAAAAAGAAAAGCACGGCAAACAAACAGGTCTATTTGGCATGTTTAACCGCGGTTTTGATAAAGTAAATAATTTTTATCAAGGTAGCGTTGGGTTTATCGTTAATCGTAAATGGCGATTTTTAGCCATATACGCTGTGCTAGTTGCCATTATGGCCACTCTTTACCTCAGGATCCCAAGCTCATTTTTGCCTCAGGAAGATCAAGGTGTATTGTTTGCTATGGTTCAATTACCAACGGGTGCCTCTCAAGAACGTACAGTTAATGTGATGAAAAAACTAGAGAAACACTATTTAGAAGGTGAAACAGAAAACGTCAAAGATTTATTTACCGTTGCAGGTTTCTCTTTTGCTGGCTCTAGCCAGAACACCGGTATGGCTTTCGTACAATTAAGAGATTGGTCAGAACGTATTCGCGAAGATCAAAGCATTAATGCCATTGTGCAACGTTCTTATGGTGCATTTGCGCAAATCCCAGAAGCAATGGCCTTTGTATTTGCCCCACCTGCAATATTAGAGCTAGGTAATGCGACGGGCTTTGATATGCAATTAATTGATTTAGGTGGCATTGGTCATGACGCATTAATGGCTGCCAGAAACCAATTATTAGGTATGGCTGCGCAAGATCCTAGGCTGATGGGTGTGCGACCGAATGGCATGGAAGATGTGTCCCAATTTCAGCTTAATATCGATCAAGAAAAAGCCAGTGCGCTAGGCGTTAATATTGCTGAAATCAATCAAACGCTTGCCGCCACTTGGAGTGCGAGTTATGTCAATGACTTCATGGAAAATGGTCGAGTAAAACGTGTGTTTTTGCAAGCAGATGCTCAATATCGAATGATGCCAGATGACATAAAACACTGGTACGTGAGTAATAATAAAGGCGAAATGGTACCTCTTAGTGCGTTTATTTCTACAAGCTGGGGATTTGGCTCACCTAGACTTGAACGTTTTAACGGTCTTTCTTCATTAAATATTCAAGGCCAAGCAGCACCAGGTATTTCTTCAGGAGATGCCATGTTAGCGATGGAAGAAATGGTCGCTAAATTACCGCCAGGTGTAGGCATTGAATGGGTTAATCTTTCATATGAAGAAAGAGCCGCAGGTGCGCAAGGGCCATTATTGTATGGCTTGTCTATGTTAGTCGTATTTTTATGTTTAGCAGCATTATATGAAAGCTGGTCAATTCCTATATCTGTGATGATGGTTGTTCCACTTGGAGTATTGGGTGCACTCGTTGCTGTAATGCTGAAAAGTATGCCTAATGACGTTTATTTTCAGGTGGCAATTCTCACCACAATTGGACTCTCGGCTAAAAATGCCATTCTCATTGTTGAATTTGCCTTAGAGCTACATCACAAAGGGCAAGATCTATTATCGGCTACTATCGAGGCTGCAAGACAACGTTTACGGCCCATTATTATGACATCAATGGCCTTTATTCTTGGCGTATTACCTTTAGCTATCAGTACAGGTGCTGGTGCTGGGGCACGGAATGCGGTAGGAACAGGGGTAATGGGTGGGATGATATCGGCTACTGTGTTAGCAATATTTTTTGTCCCGTTATTCTTCATTGTTATTGTCAGTATGTTTAGTAAAACAAAGACAACAACAGCAGAATAAAACCTTTAATCTTCAATCGATGTAAATAAATAAGGCACTCTATGAGTGCCATATTTATATGCATACTGTAAACCGCTGAATGGATTGATCACTTAACCTGAATACTGGATAAGCTGAACCTCTCGATAACGCTCTTTTTGTGCCTAGCTGCGTTGGGCTGCCTAGCCGCGTTGGAGGAGAGTCTAGCAATAACACGTTATTACGTACGACAATCCGCCTTGCTATCCACGAAAAATTTTGTCATCGAAAAAACCTTAACCCAAATATAACTGGGAGCACATTTTTAAGTGTTTAAATTGTTGGTAAAATTCAATTCAAAGCAACACTCATCATCCCGAGTTCAGATTACTTAAATCCCCGTTTTTCTTTCAATAGTTCATAAGCAGCTTGTATATCTTGGGTTTTATTTTTTGCTAATTCTAAAGCTTGCTTGGGTAAACCTTTAGAAACTAATTTATCTGGATGATGTTCACTCATCAGTTTACGGTAAGCTTTTTTAATACTCTTATCGTCATCACTTTTAGATACCCCCAAAATTTTATAGGCATCATCTTCAGATTGTTGACTGCTATAACTGGCCGTTCTGCCATGTGTTCCTTGTTGTTGACCACCATTTTGTCTAAAACGCATTTCAGCTTCAAAGGCAGATAACAGATACAATAATTCATTTTGTTGAAAACCTAACTGCTGGGCTACATTTTCTAAAATCACTTGTTCAGCTTTATCTAACCGCCCGTCAACATAAGCAGATTGGATCAATATTTCTAAATAAACCTGCAAAATATCACGACGGCCATGACAAGATTCTTTAAATTCTTTAATCGTTTCTTTAATTGGGAAATCTGCGGCTTTGCCGTCCCTAAACGCTTGCTGAGCCTCTGCCCTAACGTCTCCTTCCAAGCCCATTTTATCCATTAAAGCACTGGCCATACGGATCTCAGAATCACTGACGACACCATCTGCTTTAGCCATATGCCCCATCACTGAAAATAAACTGTGAAAGAATATAGCCTGTGTCTTAAACGCATCTTGGCTAGTAAAAAAACGGCTAAAGCCTCCCATTTGGTTAAAGTCTTGGCTATAACCTTTATCAAAAAAGTGTCCGACGATAAATCCCAACACTGCACCCGGTAATCGACCAAACATAAAACCGAAAGTGGTTCCTAAAATTTTTCCAATCATTCTTTATCCATTTCCTAATCTAAACTTGCGGTTTATTAAGTACAGCTAACCTTTCTGGTGTTCCTACGTCAGTCCATTCGCCATGAAAATGCTGACCACTGACGTTTCTGACTGATATAGCTTCGCGCAACATCGGAGCTAAAGGCTTGACGGCAATATTTTGTCCGGCAAAAAAATCTTTATGGTACTGAGCGATGCCACTAAAAGTTAACTTTTGTTGGCCTGTATCTAGAATATGTCCTGCGACACAATAAAAATCCCCTTCTGGGTTATGTGTAGGATTATCTACCATTACTAAATGTGCACTTTGTGCAGGAATTTCAATAGGCAACTGAGTAAAATCATAATTTGTAAATATGTCACCATTTACCACAGTAAAACTCACTTCTTTCTCGTTTTGACAAAGTAGCGGTAAAGCCTGAATGATTCCACCAGCGGTTTCTAGTGCCTGAAATTCAGCCGAATATAAAATTTTCAAACCAAATTGTGCACCATCACCTAGAGCATCTTCAATTTGTTGGCCAAGCCATGCATGGTTAATCACTATTCTTTGAAAACCCGCTTTTTTAAGTGCTCGAATATGATATTCAATTAAAGCTATCCCCTGAACCTTGAGCAAAGGTTTTGGGGTTAAGTCAGTTAAAGGGCGCATACGCTCTCCCCTACCAGCTGCTAATATCATGGCTGTTTTAATGGCCATTATGAATCCTTTTGTTTGGTGGTAACTGATGGTAATACCGTGTTTTCTATGAACTCAGAAAATGCAGTAAGTTCAGCATAAGAGCGCCCAACGGTAACCAAATAACCCAAGGTACGGGGAATATCATACAAATATACAGATTTGTGATCTCTAAGATGTAAACGTGCAAAAATGCCACTGGCTTTAATATGTCTTTGCATCCCAGTAAAATCAAACCAGCGTTTAAACTGACGCCAATCATATTCAGCATAAAATTCTGCATGCCATTGTTGTAACCAAGTATCGACTAAGTTGACAGGCCACATTTGATAACAGTCTCGTAATAAAGATACGGCATCGTAGGTGATTGGCCCTACTACAGCATCTTGAAAATCAATCACCCCTATTTCATCTTGTTCAATCAACATTAAGTTTCGCGAATGAAAGTCCCGATGCACCCCAGCAACCGGTTGTGATAAAAACTCTTCGGTTAAAAACTGAAATGTATTATTTATTAACAAAGATTGTTCTGACGATAAGGGCAACTTTAAATATTCGTCTAATAACCATTCAGTAAAAATAGTTAATTCTCGTTGTACAAAGGCATGATCATACAGAGGTAGACTCCCTGACGCGGTAGCCAAACAACTTTGAATAGCAGGGATACAGGCTAATGCTTTTTGATATAACTGAGTACAAGTTTGTTCATTTAGAGCTTGTGAAAATTGTCTGTCACCAAAATCTTGTTGGCAATAAAAACCATGTTGTAAATCGTAACAATAGACTTCTGGCACTAACACCCCTGCTCGACGATAACTTTTGGCGACCTCAATAAATTTAGAGCAATCTTCAAATTCTGGAGGGGCATCAACTGCGATTATCCAGCTACCATTTGATAAAAACCTAAAATAACGACGAAAGCTTGCGTCTCCCGAAATCATTTGTAACTCAGTACACTGAAAATTTGTTTCTTGGTTAATCCAAGTGTGTAATTGTTGTTGTCTTAAAAACAGTGGGTTCAACAGGGTTCTCTTATAGAAAATAACGATTTATTTAGCGCAAAGAATGGCGAAATATCTCTTTTTTTGCAAGTCTACTGGTAAATCCTTGCGAAACCCTTAAAATTAACTCTTTAAATGCCGTAATTTAACCAACCTTAGGTCACTTTGTACTTGTCTAGTATACAAAACACCCAACTCCCAGTTTTATTTCTGTTGTCGATGACAATTGGCCTAGCAGACGCGCAAGAAGTGTGTTTTGTGCCTGCCCCTGCACCAAATCTTGAGAATTTGCTACTTGATGGACAAATTCAAGTGAAATCTCAAGATAGCGAAATCAACCAAGATACTTATGCAAAATTTAAAGGCAAAGTAGAAATTGACAGTAATATCGCCAAAATCACCGCAGATGAAGCTGTATTTAATCGCCAAACCCAAACATTAAAGGCAACAGGTAATGTTGGCTTTATAGATAATTACATCACAGTTTCCAGTAACCAAGTTCAACTTAACCGCAGTACAAACGAACTTGTGATTGAAGATTCTATTTATCAGTTAAATCAAGTGCAAGGTAATGGCCAAGCGAAAAAAATTGCAATCGGTGAGCAGTCGGGGATTAACTTAGTCGAATCTAGTTTTAGTAGTTGTCCTGTGGACGATCAAGTGTGGCGTATCCAAGCCAGTAATATTGAACTTACCCCAGATCAATCTAGAGGTGTGGTCAAACATGCCCGGTTTTATATCAAAGATGTGCCCGTGCTGTATTTGCCATATTTTTCTTTTCCGGTTAACGATAAAAGACAGTCTGGGCTTTTATACCCCATAATTAAAAGTGACAGTTCTGCGGGGTTAAGTCTGGAGCAACCTGTATATTGGAACATTGCGCCCAATTACGACTTAACGTTCAGTCCTAGGTTAATGTCAAAACGTGGGCTGCAATTAAAAACCGAGTTTAGGTATTTAACAGAAGGACATACTGGGCAGCTAGACCTAGAATATTTATCCAATGACCAAGAAATAGCTGATAATTCTGATAGATACTTTTACCGCTTTATACACCAAGGTCAAATTAATGAAAATTGGCAGATAAATGCTGACATTAATGGGTTAAGTGATGACAACTATATTATTGATTTAGGCTCAGATTATTATAATCGAGCAGATACCCATTTATTTAAAACAGTGGGCATGAGTTATTTTTCTGAAGACTTAATGATGACAGCCCAGTTTAGAGATTTCGAAGTATTAGGTGATCATTCTGATAGTTACCGTGCCTTACCTGAATTACGTTTAAACTATTTAACCGAATTAGGCGCTAACGCAGAAATAGAAGTACATTCCGAATTGGCTTATTTTGAAAGTACTGATACTAACGCCCCCACAGCAACACGTTTTCATATCGCACCGACTGTTCGTTTTCCTTATCAAAATCAATGGAGTGAATTTGTTGCCGAAGCCACAGTAATGCATAGTCACTATTTACAAGAAAATGTAGAAAATACTACCTTTGATGAAGAAGTTACTCGTACCATTGGCCAAGCAAAAATTTTTGGAGCCTTAACCTTTGAACGAACACTTAATTTATTTGGTAGTTCAGTGACACAAACCTTAGAGCCTAAAGCGCAATATTTATATACCAGTTTTGAAGATCAATCGAACATAGGACTTTATGACACCACTCGTCTATTTAATAATTTTTCCGGCTTATTTCGCGGCCAAGAATATACCGGCTTAGATAGAATTAGTGACAATAATCAAATTACACTGGGCTTAACATCGCGTATCATAGGCGCAGATAACAAAGAACAGTTTAAGTTAAGTCTGGGGCAAATCTTCTATTTAGCAGATAGCAAAATCACTGATATATCAAAAGATGAAGACCGTTCAGCTCTGGCCGCAGAATTAGACTGGCAGATAGGCAGTAAATGGTATGCACACACCGAAGCTCAGGTCTCCACTAGTACTGACAAAATAGAAAGAAGCAGTCTGTCGTTAGAATACCAATTAACGAAAGATAAGATTGTCCAAGTTAACCATAGATATATTAGAGACTTGTCCTCAGAAGAAATCAATCAAGTAGGTATCACTGCTAGTTGGCCGATAGCTCCTAATTGGCAATGGGTAAGCCGTTGGTACCACGACCTAGAAAGAAATCGAACTGTAGAAACCTACAATGGCGTAAAATATGAATCTTGTTGTTGGACAATCAGTTTAGTTGCCCAGCGTCGCTTAAGTAACAGATTTGATACCGACGGAACACAAAGCACGGATGAATTTGACTCTGGCTTTAATGTATACTTCACCAGCCGCAATTTATTGCGAGATGGTTTGTTTGGATACAGAAGGCCATACTTGTTGAACTAATTTGTGTTTAAGACAACTAAAACAGTGCAAACACCGATTTAAACATATGGTGTTATTAACATAATCACCTTAACAGGCGTCTATTAATCAACGCCTTAACTAAAAAGAAAAGAAAATCATGAAAGTAATAGTAGTCGCTCTTTTTGTTAGTTCTTTATTCACTCTTCGCGCTAACGCCGCACCAGAGTTACTTGACAGCGTCTCTGTCATTGTTGATCAAGGGGTAGTATTAGAAAGTCAGATTGTTGACTTGGTTAGCACAGTAAAACGTAACGCTTTATTAAAAGAGCAAGCATTACCGTCAGACAAAGCTTTAAGAACACAGGCTATTGAAAAACTGATTACTGATAACTTGCAAATGCAACTTGCTGATCGGATGGGTATCCAAATTAGTGATCCTCAATTAGATCAAACTATCGAAAATATCGCACAAGGACAAAATTTAACCGTAGCTCAATTACGACAGCAAGTAACAGCTCAAGGTGCAACCTTTGATAAGTACAGAGAAGAAGTTCGCCATGAGCTAATCTTAGGTGAAGTACGTCGCTCTAATGTGCGTCGTCGTGTTTATATTACCGAACAAGAAGTAAACAACTTAATTAAATTGATTGATGAACAAGGTAACAAACAAGCCGAGTTTCATTTAGGCCATATTTTGATCGAATTTCCGAGTGATCCAACTGATGATGATATTGCTCAATCAAAACAAAGAGCGGCTAAAGTTATTGAATTATTAAATAACGGCTCTGATTTCACCAAAGTAGCGACAGCGTCTTCTGGCGGCCCTAAAGCCTTAGAAGGTGGGGACTTAGGTTGGATGAACATCAACTCTATGCCTACCCTATTTGCTGAAGCAGTTCAAAATAAATCTAAAGATGACATAGTTGGTCCTATCCGAAGCGGTGCAGGTTTTCACATTCTAAAAGTAAAAGATCTACGTGGTATAGAAAAAGTAGAAGTTGAAGAAGTGAATGCCCGTCATATATTAATCGCACCTTCCATTATTTTAAGTGATGAAAAAGCTGAAAAAATGCTTAAAGAATTTAGAGAACAAATTTTAGCAGGTGAAGCAGACTTTGCCGCTTTAGCAAAAGAACATTCAGCAGATCCAGGCTCGGCTTTAAAAGGAGGCGAATTAGGATGGTCAGATCCAAGCGCCTATGTTCCAGAATTCCGCGATACCTTAAAAACCTTAGCAGTAGATGAAATTAGCCAACCCGTACGCACACAACATGGCTGGCATTTAATGCAGTTACTTGATAAGCGTATAGGTGATGCCACAGAAAAACGTAAAGAAGATAAAGCTTATAATTTATTATTTCAACGTAAATTCGCAGAAGAATCAGACACTTGGTTACGAGAAATACGTGCCAATGCCTATGTCGAACTCATTTCAAAGCAAGATAAATAAGTGAAACTATTAAAGTTAGCGGTCACCCCAGGAGAGCCAGCTGGGATTGGTCCAGATTTAGTATTGGCTGTTGCTCAACGAGAATGGCAAGCGCAACTCGTGGTATTTGCTGATGGCGAAATGCTCAGACAAAGAGCCGAGCTGTTAGGGTTGCCTATAACTTTAGTTGATTACGATCCTAGCATTAAGACACTATTACCCGCTGGGCATTTATATATTGTTGATATTAAAACCAAAGTAGCTGTGGAGCCTGGCAAACTAAATAGTGAAAATGGTCACTATGTGGTTGAAACACTTCGTCAAGCCTGTCGAAAAAATATTGATGGTGAATTTGATGCTGTGGTGACAGGCCCTGTTCACAAAGGGGTCATTAACGACGCAGGTATTTCTTTTAGTGGCCATACCGAATTTTTTGCTCATGAGTCTAACACCAACGATGTGGTGATGATGTTGGCTACTGAAGGCCTTAGAGTGGTATTAGCCACCACTCATATTCCTCTTGCATACGTTTCTAAAGCCATTACCTTTGAACGGTTACACAAAGTACTACATATAGTGAATACCGACTTGATGTTAAAGTTTGGGATTAAAAAACCGCATATTTTTGTTTGTGGGCTTAACCCCCACGCCGGCGAAAATGGTCATTTGGGCAAAGAAGAAATCTTAGTGATAAATCCAGCGTTAGAAGCCCTTAGAGCAGAAGGACTGAATATCACTGGACCGCTACCTGCCGACACTATTTTTAATCCTAAATATCTTGAGCAGGCTGATGCTGTGTTAGCTATGTACCATGATCAGGGTTTACCCGTATTAAAATATAAAGGTTTTGGAGCATCTATTAACATTACACTAGGCTTACCCTTTATTCGTACTTCAGTAGACCACGGTACCGCCTTAGATCTTGCAGGAACGGGCGATGCTGATACTGGCAGTTTTATTTTAGCCATCGAAAGAGCTATCTCAATAGCGGCAGAAAAACAATGAGCAAACAGCACTTAGGGCACACAGCCAGAAAAAGGTTTGGCCAAAACTTCCTTCACGACAACTATATTATTGATCAAATTGTCAGCGCTATTGCGCCACAAAAAGGCCAACACATGGTTGAAATTGGTCCTGGTCTTGGCGCGTTAACCGAACCCGTTTGTGAGTTAATTGATAAAATGACTGTAGTTGAGCTAGATAGAGACTTAGCTCAGAGATTACGTACTCACCCCTTTATTGCCAGTAAATTAACTATAATTGAAGCGGATGCATTAAAATTCGACTTCAGCCAATTGTTATCTGATGACGAACCTTTAAGGATATTTGGTAATTTACCTTACAATATATCTACTCCTTTAATGTTCCATCTATTTTCATTCGCTAATAAAGTACAAGACATGCACTTCATGTTACAAAAAGAAGTAGTTAGTCGTTTAGCTGCGGTACCCGGCAATAAAAACTACGGTAGATTATCGGTTATGGCTCAGTACCACTGTCAAGTTATGCCTGTATTACAAGTCCCACCAGGTGCATTTAATCCACCACCTAAGGTAGATTCAGCTGTAGTGAGATTAATTCCTCATCAAACAAAACCTGTTACCTTAATAAGTGAAGAGTCTTTACATAAGGTATGTGCCCAAGCTTTCAACCAAAGACGTAAAACAATAAGGAATAGTTTGAAAGACAGCCTAACCGAACAACAACTTATTGATTTAGATATTAACCCAGAATTACGTGCCGAAAACTTATCATTACAACAATACGCACAAATTGCTAATGCATATGAATCACTGAAACAAGAGCAAGAGCAGCAGTAATTGCCAATTTTAATACATTGAGAAAGTGACAAAATTATGCAAATTTCCAATAATGTTAATGTCAGCGTGGAAACTCAATATTTGAGTGGACACGTGACTGACAAAAATCAATATCCTTTTGCCTATAAAATTACTATTACCAATACGGGTGAAGAAATGGTACAACTAATGAATAGATATTGGTTGATCACCGATGGTAATGGCAAAAAAACCGAAGTACATGGCGCGGGTGTTGTAGGTAAACAACCTTATATAAAACACGGAGAATCTTTTGTTTACACCAGCGGTGCTGTGTTGGAAACCCCGATAGGCACTATGCAAGGTTATTACGAAATACAAGGAGAAAAAGGCGATTGGTTTCAAGCGCCTATAGATGTTTTTAGCCTAGCTGTACCTAATGTTCTTAATTAACATAAATTAGTTAACAAGATGGCAACCTATATAGTTGGCGATATACAAGCATGTCTGGGCGGGTTACAGGCCTTACTAAAAAAAGTTAACTTCGATGCTAATGATGATCGCCTAATCGCAGTAGGCGATTTAATAGGTAGAGGGCCTCAAGCATTAGAAACATTGCAATTTCTAAAATCCTTAGGCAACAGCTTCGATACTGTACTGGGTAACCACGATCTACACTTTATTGCCATTTATGCCAATATTCGCCATGCCAAAGCCAGTGATCAGTTCGATCAACTGTTAGCCAGCCCAGAAATAGAAAGTTACATTCATTGGTTAAGGCAAAAACCTTTAGCTCTGTTATTAAACCCCGAGACACTTATTTGCCATGCTGGTTTGTACCCTACTTGGTCATTTAAGAAAGCGTTAAAGTACAGTGACGAAATCAGCAAACAATTAGGCAGTGAAAATTGGCAAAAATTTTTAGTCAAAATGTACGGTAATCAGCCTGATTCCTGGAGCAAAAATTTAAACACAGAAGAACGAACACGATTTATCGTCAATGCTTTTACTCGAATGCGTTATATGAAACAGAAAATAGCATTAGATTTCAGCTGCAAAACTGCCCCCGAAAATGCACCTAAGAACCTAACCCCTTGGTTTAAAGTAAAAAATGACGATCTTAAGAAAAATCAAAGAGTCATATTCGGACACTGGGCTGCATTACAAGGTAACACCCAAACAAATACGTTTATAGGTCTTGATACCGGATATTTATGGGGTCAAAGCATGACAATGCTGGAGCTTGAAACAGAAAAAAGATATGTAGTTAAACATCAAGATTCCTAGCTCTGGGTCGATATCTTAATTACAGATTTTTTGTCCGAACAGGTTCAAATTATATCCAAGTCAGTTATAGTAAGGTTTGGAGATCAATTTGATTAACAAAATTTTCAATAATAATAATAATAATTTACGTCTAGAGTCAGTGGTAACACTGATAACTTAAATAAGGCTGACAATGAAAATAACAGTAGCAAAACGCGTCGTTGGCGGATTCGCCATTATAACCATTCTTTTATTCATACTTGGGGTTGTAGCCGTGTACAACTTAAAAAGTATCGAAAAGGCCACTGAGGAAGTTAACACATTAGCTCTGCCGACGGTAACTCTTACCGGCCAATTGAAAGTATCATTTTTAAACATGGGCCGCCTTGCAACTGAAGCTTATTTTGAAACATCGCTAGACGCTATCGTCACCCAACAAGAAGCCTTTGAAACAAGTCGAGCTATTTTTTCATCAGAGCTTGAAAAGTTACGAGGTATTGTTAGCCAAGAAAAAGAGCTTCATAGTTCTCTAGTTAAGACTGAAGAAATATATACTCAATACATGACTAACGTCAGTGCCATATTTGATAATAAAAAAAGCGAATTAGAATTCCAAGATGAAATAAACAATCAGTTAGGTGATATTGAAGATAATTCAGATGACGCCTCAACGCTTATTGTTGATTTTTCAGATTTAGACGAAGTTCAGAATAATAGCCAGCTTAAACGAGCTTCAGATATTGCCAATAGCCTAGAGTCTAACCTCATGTCTTTACTCACTTTTAGCTCTGAATATATAAAAACAGAGAGCTTAGTCCGGGCCGATACTGTTGGTAATGAAGTAGAACTGGTGATCAATCAAATAAAAGGCAAAGTAACGGATATCCAAACGGCCGAAAATGGCGAAGACGATTCAGGTACGTTAAGTGAAGTATATGAACTGATAGATCTCATTACAGATACAATGACTTCATCAAATGGATTATTACAATCGCAACTCAATCAACTAAAGAACAAAAAAGAAGCACAAATTGCCTATCAAGCTTCATATGAAAATATCAAGCAAGCCATCTTAGAGTTAGATGAATTAATGGCTCTAGCTGAAATAAAAACCCAGACATCAAAACAAGAAGTTACAAGCTCAGTAAACCAAGGAATTTCTAGCACTATTATCATTGCCTTGATTTCGATAGTATTTGCTGGCGGTATTGCCTATTGGACAGTGACTGCAATTGTTCGCCCGCTACACAAAGTAAATGCCATGCTGCAAGTAGTTGCCACGGGGGATTTAACCCAAAAACTTGATGATTCATCAGATGATGAATTTGGTATTTTAGCTAAAAATTGTAATGCCTTGATTGATAGTTTGAAAAACTTAATTTCGGGTATTAGCTCTCGAGCTATACAATTAGCTTCAGCAGCCGAGGAAACCTCTGCAGTCACCGCGCAAACCACTCAATCTATCCAAGAACAAAAATCACAAGTGGCACAAGTGGCTGCAGCAACCACAGAAATGCACAGTACTTCACAGCTAGTCACCCAAAGTGCAGAAGATACTTTAAATCAAATAAAACATGCTGACAGTGAAGCTGAAAAAGTTAAACTAATTTCAGAAGAAAATAGAAACACTATATTAGTATTATCTAAAGATGTTGAAGAAGCGGCAGAAGTAATTAATAAACTCCATCAAGATAGCGCTAGCATAGGCGGTATTTTAGATGTAATTCGCGGCGTAGCCGACCAAACAAACTTACTTGCGCTAAATGCTGCTATTGAAGCTGCCCGGGCCGGAGAATACGGTCGTGGTTTTGCAGTGGTTGCCGATGAAGTAAGAACTTTAGCCAGCCGCACACAAAAGTCTACTCAAGAAATAAACTCTATGATTGAAGTATTGCAATCGGGGGCAGAAAAAGCGGTAGCAGTAATGAATCAAGGTACCGAGCAAGCCACTATATGTGTAGCTCAAACCGAAAATGCTTCTACAGCTTTACAATCTATCACTGAAGCAGTACATAAAGCCTTTGACGTAAGTACTCAAATTGAACAATCGGCTCGTGAACAGAATATTGTTTCTCAAGAGATTAGCCAGAAACTTGAAAACATAGTGAACATTGCAGAAGATACTTCAGTTGGTGCACACCAAACTTCTGAATCAAGTCATGAAGTGGCTAAATTGGCAGAAGAACTACGGGCCTCTGTGCAACAATTTAGAGTGTAAATACTAGCAATAATAACCGGCAATCACTGCCGGTTATTTATGCCCCCCAACAACAAATCCGCTCACCGCCCAATGTTCACAAAACATACATTTTAGTTAAACCAAATCGTCACAAAAACTTATTATGCTTGTCACCAGTTTCGTTTAACTGGCTTTATTATGTTCACTGTTTCTGAAGTACTAGAAAAACATTATCCCGCAGTCGCTAACCGACCCATTCTATCAAAACCAATATCATTTATATTACGACATTTATTGCATGAAAAAGAAATGCAGAACTTCGCCGAAGAATTCCCCAATCAGCAAGGAATTGATTTTGTTGAACAAGTACTCGAATACTTCAGCATTAGTTACTCAGTTAGAGATGTAGAAAAAGAGCGTATCCCCACCGAAGGAAAACTCGTCATTATTGCGAACCATCCTATTGGTTCGTTAGATGCTTTAGCACTGATCAAGCTGATCAGTGAAGTAAGACGGGATATTAAAGTTATTGCCAACCAAATGTTAATGACACTACCTCCTTTACATTCCATGTTATTGCCCGTTAATAATGTTAATGGGGGAACTCCTAAACAAAACATCCAAAAAATCCAACAACATTTATCAGCAGAAGGAGTCGTCATCGTTTTTCCTGCTGGTGAGGTCTCGCGATTACGTCCCCAAGGGATACGCGATACTAGATGGCAAAGTGGCTTTCTGCGTATAGCTAAACAAGCTAAAGCCCCTATTCTTCCGGTATTTATCGATGGTAAGAACTCTAAGGTATTTTATGGTTTATCTATGTTATACAAACCATTAGCTGCCATGCTGTTAGTTAAAGAGATGTTCAAACAAAAACGTAATCACTTTCCTATACGCATTGGTGAAGTCATTCCTTTTGAATCTTACAGCAGCAATAAAATCACTCGAAATCAACATGTGAAATTATTTAAAAAACACCTATATAGAATTGGCCTTGATAAAACAGGCATTTTCAAAACACAAACCGCAATAGCTCAACCAGAAAACCGTGCAGCTTTGTATCATGCATTAAAAGATACTTGCGAACACTTAGGTGAAACAGCTGATGGTAAAGTGATGTACCTGTATAGTCCATCGGGCAGCTCTCCAATATTAAGAGAAATTGGCAGGTTAAGAGAAGTATCGTTTAGAGCTGTCGGCGAAGGCACCAATAAACGTCGAGATTTAGATAGTTATGATCAAGATTATTATCACTTAATTTTATGGGATCGTGATGATTTAGAAATTGTAGGAGCCTATCGTTTTGGTGCCGCGAAAAAAATAATTACAGAAAAAACGGTAACAGGACTCTACTCTTCTAGCTTATTTGACTATAGCCCTGAAATGGAAAAATACTTTGAACATGGCCTAGAGTTAGGTAGAAGTTTTGTCCAACCTAAATATTGGGGCAAACGCAGCTTAGATTATCTTTGGTTTGGTATTGGTGCTTTTTTACAACGTCATCCTAATTATAGATATTTATTTGGCGCAGTGAGTTTGAGTGATCACTACCCAAAGGCAGCTAAAGATTTATTAGTGCAATTTTATACTTTATATTTTCAACAACAAAATCCATGTGCTCAAGCCAGAATGCCTTATATCTTGCCCAAAGATTATGAACACTGTTTTACTGGTGATGACTACAAAGCTGATTTTACCAAACTAAAACATTTGTTATCTAATATGGGAATGGCCGTCCCCACTTTATACAAACAATATACCGAAACCTACGAAGATGGAGGGGTACATTTTGTCGATTTTAATATTGATCCCAGTTTCAATCATTGCGTTGATGGTTTGGTTATTGCCGATCTAAATACTTTAAAAGCTAAAAAGCGTGCCAGGTATATGCCTCAAGAAAAGAAAGAAAAAGCACTGACTTTAGATAACTAAACGAGTTAATTTGTTTAAAGTCGTGCCTTATCATCTATTATTAATGCTGGGTTGCGAGGTCAGTTTTCAGAGAAAGTATAACTTTCTTTCATAAATTAGGCTTTTTTCGAAGCTATTTTAACTACATCTGCTTTTTCAGAACTTAATAATGAGTCAGCAGATGTACCTTTTAATAGTTTCGTTAAAGAGTCTTTATTTTTAGATAACATAATAGATAAATTTTCTAATAGTTCTGGCTCTAAACTAATTCCCTTACCTTCTATATAGACACTTAAGTTATCAGCTACATCCAACATCTTATCGTATTGATCTGCTTCTTTTTTATCCGCCGTCACAAATTTTTCCACCCCTTTGTGCTCAACCACATATCGCGTAATTACCGCCATAATTTTTCTCTCTGATAAATAACAACAAAGTAACCATAACACAAAAACTGTATATAAAAACAGTATTAATGTAATTTTAAAACTTGATTTATATTAGCCCAATAATTAAGCAGTTTTACAGGTTTTTGAGCTGTAATCCAAAAGCTTTGTGATGTTGTTGAATTGTTGCAGCTCAAATTTAGTATGTCGTCACACAAAAACAACCAAACAATTAAGCGCATGAGAATCATTATCATTTACATTAGTATAAAGATATGTAATATTGGCTCCACATTCACTTAGGACGACAAAAAACGTAAATAAACTATGAAAAACACAAATAACACATTAGCTTTTGGGGCACAGGCAGTTGCAGCGGCATTAATTTTTAACAGTGGGCAAATTTCAGCACAAGAAAACACTAAGCAATGTGAAGGGGATAATTCAACTGAGTGTCAGGCCAAACAATCGGCAGAGTCAATTGAAAAAATTCGAATTCATGGTGTACAAGATTCTGTGTATTTATTTCAAAAATCTGGTGACCTTCGCCGTGTAGCAGATTTAGTGGATACACCACAGGTCATTACTGTTTTAACTCAAGATCAACTATTAGAAGCTGGCAAGACCGATCTTAAAGATATTTTATCTGCCCAAGCAGGTGTGACCCTAGGTACAGGCGAAAATGGTAATGCTTTTGGTGATCGGTACATTATTCGTGGTCACGAAGCTCGTAGCGATGTGTTTGTTGATGGTTTACGAGATCCGGGTATGAGTACTCGTGAAAGTTTTGCCACTGAACGTGTCGAAATAACTAAAGGTCCAAGCTCTACATTTGCAGGTCGAGGCTCTTCCGGTGGAGCGGTTAACAGTGTCACTAAAAAAGCATCTGTAGATTATAACTTTGGTCGTGTGGATGCAGGTTTAGGTACTGATGAATATCAGCGTGTTACTTTGGATTATAATTTAGCACTTTCTGAAAACACCGCGGCTCGAATTAATGCATTAATGTCAGATAAAGACAAACCAGGTCGTGAAGATGCCTCAAGTAAACGCAACGGTGTGCAACTGTCAGGCGTATATTTACCCTCTGATAAACTATCGTTTACGGCTGATGGTTATTATTTAGACGCAGAAGATGTGCCTGATTTAGGTAGTTATTTTAATCGTGATAGCCGCGAACCTGTGGATGATATTCCTGTTTACGCTCAAGAAGCAGACTTCTTAAAATCTGAGGTTAAAACCTTTACCTTGAGAACTGAATATGAAGTTAACGATGACCTAACAATTTATAATGCCACCCGTTATGGTGAAACAAGTAATGGTTACATCACAACAGGTGCAAGTGGCACTACTCGCGACATAACGGATCCAGATGGACCTGAGGCCAGTACTATATCCCTAAGCACCCATAATGGTTTTCAGGATGTCCATTACGTGAGTACTCAGTTTAATTTATTATTCAATACGGAATTATTTGGTTTAGAAAACAACCTAGTCTTTGGCCTTGAATATACAGACGAAAGTGTTAAAAACGGTACTTATAACATTGATAGTACTAACCCAACAAACTGTATTTTACCGCCAGGCAGACGAAATCCAGAACCATCAGGTGCCTATTGTATTGTTGATGGTGCGGGTGATTATATCAGTAATATTAGTCAGTTGATGGGCAGAACATATACACGTGGTGAATTTGATTCAATTAACAAGATTGAAACGGTTTCACTATACATGTTAGATACCGTTCACTTAACAGACCAACTTGATGTTTATTATGGTGTTAGAGCGGATAACTTTGACTTTGACAGTGACGTGATTAGAAGCGGCACGACGACTCCTTATGCTTATTCAGACACCATGTACAACGGTAACCTTGGTCTAATTTACGACTTTTCTAAAGATGTTAATGTCTATGCAAACTACAGCACAGCAACCAACATTAATGGTGGCGAATCTGACTTAGGGGCAAGTTGTGGTTATGGTGGTATTTGTGGTGACCCTACACAAGTCACTGATTCAGATCCTGAGCGTGTAGAGAATATCGAGATTGGCACCAAAGTCATGCTTGATAATAGTTTCTTGTTGTCAGCTTCTATTTTCCAAATAACTAAAAGTGATGTAATGGAGAGTGTCGGTGATGATGACTACGCAGCATTAGGTACTCTAAATACTGGTGAAAATCGTGTGAAAGGGATCGAATTAGGTATAGTAGGTAATATTACCGATGAATTAAGCGTACAATTCTCTGCAACCGCAATGAGCTCAGAAGTACTTGATTCCATTACCGAAACTAATATCGGTTTAGTGTTAAGTAATTTTGCTGAAAAGAGTATGTATTTGCAGTTAAGATATGAAATTAACGACTCCTTTGTAGTAGGTGGCGATTATGCATACCAAAGCGAAATGTATGCAGGTCAACCTGATACAGCAGCTGGTTACGACAGTACAAATAACCAATACAGTATAGTGGTACCTAGCTATCAGGTAGTGAACTTATTCGCTAACTACAATGCCACAAAAGATCTTACGTTTAGATTGAATATTGGCAATGCTTTTGATGAAACCTACTACACAGCTGCATATCGTTCGGGTGCGTTTATGTACCTAGGTAATGCAGCCAGTACTAAATTAACTGCAACATACCAATTTTAATATAGAACCTGAGCTCGGGATAAGCCGAGCCTCTCGATAACGCTCTTTTTGCGCCTAGCTGCGTTGGATTTTCTAGCAATAGCCCGCTATTACGTACGAAAAACCGCCTTGCTAGACACGAAAAATTTCGTCATCGAGTAAGCCTTAAGCCAAATATAACTTGGGGCATATTTTTAAGTGTTTGAATTGTTTGTAAAATTCAAATTAAAAACGACACGCATTATCCCAAGTTCAGGTTATAGAGAAAAAAATGATTATTATCGATAAAATTTTATCTGCTGAAGACGTCGCTCATTACCGTGCAGAGTTAACCACTCTGCCATGGGAAAACGGCGATAAAACGGCTATGGGTATGGCTGCTTCAGTAAAAAATAACAATCAAGCAGATGCAAAGGATCCCCAAGTGCGCCAGTTAGCGAATAACTTACTAGCTCATTTGGGTAACAATCCTAAAATTGTTTCTGCAGCCCTACCCCATAAAATATTCCCGCCTTGCTTCAATCGTTATCAACAATCAGAAGAATACGGCTACCATGTCGACGCAGCCATTATGCGCCTGCCTGATAGCTCTGATGTGATCCGTAGTGATGTCTCTATGACGGTATTTTTAAGTGAGCCAGAAGAATACGAAGGAGGAGAATTAGTTATTGCTACTGAGTTTGGTGAACAAGTAATCAAACTACCTGCTGGTTATGCTGTGGTGTATCCATCAAGTAGTTTACATAAAGTCACTGCGGTGACCAAAGGAACTCGCTTAGCAGCGATTACTTGGATGCAGAGTATGGTAGCCGACAGTAATCTTAGAAATACCTTATACCAGTTAGATCAAAGTATTCAAGAGTTAGTCAAAAATCAAAACGCGAGCCGTGGTGAATTAGATCGTCTGCATAATGTTTACCATAACTTAATACGCCAATTTACCGTTCTCTAAGGCTAAGCACACATGTGCTTAACCTTGCTTCTTTCTCTTTATCTAAGAGTTTACTCACAACCCTTAGTATTAGTTTCTGCTGAAGTGATAAACCTCACATCACTGATAGACAAAATGTTTTTCTGAGCAGTATAAATAGTTAAAGTATCTACCATTTCATTTGCAGAAAGGCCCTCCACTAAACACTTCATATCAATTGTAATATCAGTCCAAGTATCAGCAGCTAACTCGCCTATTTGTTGGCTTATATCTACGCCATGAGTACAGTTCGGTTTATCTTGTTGCTGCCCAGAACAAGCCATTCTAACAAATAAAGCGCTTGTTTTAGGTTGCGCTGTTTTGACATTTAACACCAATGATGAAGCATTAGTTAGCATCTCGGATAGGCTAGAGTTTTGTAATACAAATTTCAGCCCCGCTTCGCCAGTGCCTGCAAAGTCTAATTTAAAGGCATCTTCTTGAATATTTTTATCGATAGTGCGATAAGCAATATAAGGTAAGGCTAATGTATTCGAAGCCACCTCATTTTCTTGCCCATCAGACAACAATGTCATTTTCCATTTGCTACTCAATTTACCATCAAAAACAGGCAATCCCGACGATTGAGCAGTAACTGCCGCTACCGTTGATAAGTCATTGGCTACAAGCGTTTTATCTGTGTAAGTTAAGCCGTAGCCATAAGCAAATAATGGCGAGTAGTCGGCGTCAAAACGATTGGCTGTTTGAGTGGCTGAAATGGGCCAAGAATAAGACAGCTTGCCTTTAAAATCATGTTGAATTTGATTGTTGTTGTCTGCCAACAATACATCAGCCACGGCTGATCCTTCTGAGCCTGGTAACCATGCTGCCACAAAAGCATCACTGGCATTAAGCTCTGCATTAACCCACATAGGTCGACCAGAAATAAACACTGCAACTGTGGGAATACCTTGTTTTTTGAAAGACTCGAGTAACGCTAGATCCCTTTTGTTTTCTGCTTGATAATTTAAATCTAACACATCACCTTGGCCTTCTGCGTATGGCTCTTCACCAAACACCACTATGGCTACGTCAGGTTTAGTTTGAAATGTTCCATCAACACTTAAGGTACTTGTGCCACCAGCGGCAGTCACCTGTGCGGCTATGCCAGCATAAATTGAGCTACCACCTGGAAAATCAGCATTAGTGTTACCCGTACCTTGCCAAGTAATTGTCCAGCCACCTGCTTGTTTGCCAATATTATCGGCTGCATCGCCGGCCACTAAAATAGTTTGCTTAGGCGATAAAGGTAAAATATTGCCATTATTTTTTAGTAAAACTAACGATTCTCTAACTGCTTGTTTAGCTACATCTCTGTGACTTTTTTGTCCAATCAATTCTGTTTTACCAGAAAACTGGCGTTGAGCTGGGCTGGCTTTTTCGAACAATCCAGCACGCAATTTAACCCGTAAAATACGACGTACAGCATCATCTAACCTAGATTGCTTAATGACACCAGACTTAACTTGGGCCACTATATTTTCGAACAAAGGTTTCCAAGCTTGAGTGGGCACCATGTAAATATCTAAACCCGCGTTCATAGCTTGCGGACAGTTTTCATTACTGCAACCTTTGACTTGTCCGTGACCATTCCAGTCACCTACTACAAAGCCGTCAAAGCCCATATTGTCTTTTAACACATCGGTCAATAAATATTTATTGCCATGCAATTTTTCGCCATGCCAGCTATTAAACGAAGCCATGACCGACTGCGCGCCAGTCGTCAAACCGCCCATGTAACCTTGAGCATGAATATTATACAACTCTAGTTCGCTAGAGACATTGTCGCCTTGGTCGTCGCCATTTTCGGTTCCACCATCACCCACAAAATGTTTTACTGTACTTATTACTCGGCTATCGCCTAAAAAATCTTTATCAGCATGGCCTTGCAAACCCTTAACAATAGCAGCCGAGTAAGCACGTACTATTTCTGGATCTTCTGAATAACCTTCATACGTGCGGCCCCATTTGTCATTTCTGACCACAGCGACTGTAGGGGCAAACACCCAATCGATCCCTGTGACCATAACTTCTGTGGCCGTAACTGTGGCAATTTTTTCTATCAAATCAGGATTATTTGCTGCACCTAAACCAATGTTATGCGGAAACAATGTGGCCCCAACTACATTATTGTGGCCATGCACCGCATCGGTTCCCCACATAGTAGGAATAGTTGAACCATCTATAGAGTCATCTATTGATGCTTGATACATCTGCTCTGCTAGGTTAATCCAATCTTGTGGAGTGGCATGTTTATTACCATTTGGAAATGAGCCGCCACCATTGAGATAAGAACCAAAACCATATTGGCGCATATCTTCTACCGAAATATCTCTAATTTCTGGCTGAATAGTTTGGGCCACTTTTTGCTCTAAACTCATAGCCGACAAAATGTTATCTAATCGAGTTTCAATACTTTGATCTTGTATGACTTCTGAGTTTATCTTAGGCCATATGTTGGTTTTATTTTTAGCTTCAGGATGAACTAATTCTACTGCCGTTTGGCTATTTGAACATGCCAAAAAGAAAAAACTAAGACTACTGATTAGCAGCCCATTTTTCGCTAATTTAATCACAATTAGTCGCCTTATAGTTATGATTAATTAAGATAAATGGCTGTCGTATTCTTAGATAACAATAATCGACACCCATAAAAAAGTATATAAAAAGTAAACGCCCACTAACTATTAAGTTAAATGAGCGTTTCGTACTCTGCTATTTAAAACTATATCTAGCACCAACTATGTATCTAGGGCCATATTCACGAGCAAACAAGAACTGCTCTTCATAACGACCATACCCTTCTTCAGTTTCATTGTTAAGATTAATGCCATCAAAGAACACGGTTAGGTTTTCGTTCAAGTCGTAGTTAACACTCACATCCCATTGGCCAAATGCTTTGGCGAATTGAGGAGGGTTATCAGATGAACCTTGGTTTTGTCCAACACCAATTAAGTACTCATCACGCCAAGCGTAAGTTACCTTCACTGATAAACCATGTTTCTCGTAAAATCCTTGGAAGTTGGCAGAATCGCTTAAACCAGTCAGAGGAGTTTGCTGCGTTAGGCTAGTCACGTCAAATTCAACATCACCATCAACAAAAGTAGCATTTGCACCTAAACCAAACCCAGTGTCACCAATCAAATGCTGTACCGCTAACTCAAACCCATCGACTGTTTTTGTATCTGGGCTGTTATACGGACGGCTAATGTCCCATTCGATTAATGGGTCACCTGCTTCAGGTTCAATGTACCCTTGCGCATTTAAAGTAGCACCATTGGCTTGCATCTGTGCAAAGATAGCATCGTTGGTTGCTTGCACACCGTCAGCTACTAAATCAGCTTCGGCTTGCAACCATCTTGGGCCTTTGTATATATCATTAAAGCCTTCAATAGTGGTTGAAACAATTTGACTACCAATAAAGTTCTTCACATCTTTTTTGAAATAACCGATGGCGGCGTAACTACCTTCGCCATAATAATATTCCAAACTTAAGTCTAAATTAGTCGATTCAAAAGGCTGTAAATTAGTATTACCTTCACTGCCATTTCGAGAACCAATTTTAGGGCTACCTGACAATTGCCTGCCACCTGCTAAGTTTCCAAGCGGTGCACGGGCAATGGTTTTGCCCCAAGAAAATCTACCGACTAAATCGTCAGTTAAATCTATTTTGAAATCGAACATAGGTAACAACACATCATGTTCCCCTTCTAACTCAAGGAAGTTGCTATCACCATCTAAATATTGAGTATGCCATTCGCTGCCGCCTTTCCACCAAACTGATGTGGGTACTTGCTGTAGTACACTGCTGGTAACGTCGGTTTCTTCGTAGCGTACACCTACATTCATTTGCACGAAAAAGTCAGCTAAATCAAATTCCCATAAAGATTGTACATAAATACTGCTGGTCTCTTCAGTCACAGAACTTTCAGAATAAGTCCCCATTGGATGATAGGCATCAGTAGCAAAATAATCATCACCGCCTAAAACATCATTGGTCAAAAAGGCTTCAGAACGAGCCACGACTTCATCAAAATCAAAGGTGTAATAATAATTAGGCGTAAGATCAGCACCACCACCATCGATTGCACTTAAAAAATCATCGGTACTATTGCGCGTAAACATGCCGTCAGGGAATATTTCAGGCCATGCTGGATTAAACAAGAATCCGCCAATTAACCCACTCCATGCATTCGAGCCACTCATAGTTTGTTCGGTACGAGCAATCCCAAAATCTACAGATACTAGCGGGATATCAAAGGTATTGTCCCAAGAACCATCAATTTGTAACTGTTCAACCTCCGACTTTCCAGGCGAATGAATAAATTGACTAAAGTGAGAATCTATTTCACCCGGCGATAATTCTGTGGTGCCGTTTTTCCAGAAGATCTGCGCACTAGGGACATCACCAGTACGATAATCATAGGTTTTAGTGATGAGTTGATCAGACCCTAGATTTAATGAGCCCTCACTGCCTAAGCCGTCATCAGCGCCATTATCGGTTTCACTAGTTGAATCATGATAATCTAAAGTTAAGCTCAGGTTATTAGTGGCTTGCCATGCTAAATTTAAACCAATTGATTTTTCTTTTACTTCTGTGGTCGCACGTGTGGCAGTGTAAGAGCCATCGTTACCACTGATATCAGTGAAAATAGCCGTACCATTTTCGTCCAGCTCGTAAGCGTTAATGTTTCCGCCATAGTCATTCCACATGCCCCATCCAATCGAGTTTCTACCTGTTATGGCATCGGTCATGGTGTAATCTAATGAAATCACTAGGTCATCGATAGGTGCGTACTGTAAAGTCACTTGGCCATTAGTACGTTCACGCTGTGTGTTTTCAATGGTATAACCCATATTCCTTGGAAAGAAATAATCGCCACTAGGATTACCGTCGGCATCTAGAGGCCTTGCATCAATCACGTTTTCAGCGGCTAATTCAGGCAAATCTACATTAGCCTGCCAACCTTGAATACCAGCTGATTGCTGTTGAAAATCACGCCTATGGTGATTAAACGAAAAGGCTACACCAAATGTTTCATCAGCAAAGGTGTTGCTATAAACAGCTGATAATTCAGGTGTAACATCATTTCCTTCTTCATTTGATGTATCCATTATAGTTTTACCCGAAATAGAATACTTTTCACCAGGGCTGGCCAATGGTTTAGTAGTAACAATATTTACTGTTGCACCTAAACCACCACTTGGCAATTCAGCACGAGCTGTTTTTTGTACTTCAAGAGCAGTGACACCTTCAGAAGATAGATTTTCTAAGCTATAAGAACGTGAGTTACCTGTACCAGGCATTTGCCGTCCGTTTAAGGTAATCAAATTAAATTCAGGGCCAAAACCACGTACTGTAATTTGACTACCCTCACCATTTGCTCGGCTAACGGTTACGCCGGTAATACGCTGTAAAGACTCTGCCAAATTAGTATCAGGAAATTTCCCCATGTCTTCCGCAGAAATAACGTCCATCACACCAGAAGCATCTCGCTTCAAATTCATAGAGCGTAATAAACTGCCTCTAATACCACGTACTTCGATGACTTCAGAATCGGCGGTTTGTAATTGATTAGAACTAGACTCTTGAGCATATAATGTCTGACTTGCGGCAACCGCAAATATAGAAGAAAGACTTAAAGCCACTTGTGTTTTCGTAAAAATTGAATGTTTCATTTTCTACCCTACTTTTAAATTTTATATAAAGCACGTTGCTGGCTGTTTATTAATGCCTAGTCAACGTACCTGTATTTAATATTCTAAATTTACTTACTTATTAAGGATTACCGATGTAAGCATTATCTACACGGTACACAGCCCCAGTACCTGATCCCCATGCTGGGTAAATCATAATTACATCAATCTGGCTGACATCTAATCCGGCATTTTGTAGTGCCTTTAAAGTAAATGAGTAGGTTTTCCATTCGCCAACAACAGGTTCTACTTCCGCTGAACCTTCAACAAGATCAAGTTCTACTTCAGAACTAGTGTCTCCTGATTCAACTTTAAACTTCCAGACAGATGTCGCATCGTCTGGTGACGCAATAACTTTCATATCAAAACTCACAACTCCAGTTTCAACTGCACTTGTTGCATCAAAATAAACGTCATCATTAGCAAGGAATCCCATGACTGTATCGCCATTCACCGAAAATTCAGCCGTAACACCATGAGCTTCATCATCAATCACAGTATTAGGAGTCGAACCTGCACAACAATCCCAGATAGTCCAATGTTCAGCTAAGCTATCTTCAAGTAATGTTAATTTAGCGGCTTCAGGGCTATAAATTTTCGCATTATCAATACGATAAGTTGCGCCAGCCCCTGTGCCCCATGCAGGGAAAACCATGACTACGTCAATTTGACTAACATCTAGACCAGCATCTTGTAGTGCTGCAATTGAAAACATATAGGTTTGCCATTCGCCAATAACGGGTTCAACACCAGCAGAACCGTCGATTAAGTCTAATTCCACAACACTTGTAGTTCCCCCAGCTTCAATTTTAAATTTCCAAACTGAAGAGGTGTCCGTAGGCGCTGTCATCAGCTTCATGTCAAAACTAACCATGCCGCCACTAACAATACTGCTAGCATCAAAGAACACATCATCTCCAGCTGAGAATCCCATCACTGTCTCACCAGTTATCGAGAACTCGATGGCTAAACCATGTTCGGCATCATCCATGACCTCAGCAGGCGTTGTTCCAGTACAACAATCCCATGCAGGCCAATCAGCATTTGCCGCATCGTCAAAAAGTACTAGCTCAGCTAAAGGTTGAGCAATTTTGACGTTGTCTATTTGATAAACAGCACCTTCACCTTGCCCCCATGTAGGAAAGACCATAACAATATCTAACTGAGATAAATCTAATCCTTTATTTGAAAAATCTTGGAGTGGGAAAGTAAAGGTTTGCCATTGACCAGAAACAGGTGCAACGCCTTCAATACTTTCTGTTAATTGGAAGTCAGCTGCAGAGGCAGCGTCAGCACTTTCTAGTTTCACATACCAAGATGCTGCAGTATCAATAGGAGAATCAATGATCTTCATATCAAATGATACAAAGCCAGTTTCTTCTAGAGGTGATGCATCAAACGGTTCAGTACCAAAGGCCGTTGATAGACGTGAGTTAAAACCCATTACTGTAGGGGCTTCACCAATAGTGAATTGTGCGACTGCACCATTTTCTGAATCTTGTTCGATTGTTGGAGTTGAACCACCACAACAATCCCAAACAGGCCAAATTGGGTTTGCTCTATCAGCAAAAATAGTTAGGTTAGTTGCTACACCACCGCCAATACCTGGCGCTTTGCCTTCAACAAGTGCATCATCAAAGCTATCGTAACCGCCTCTAACTGTTTCACAACCTTTACCGGTTTCTGGGTTAATCGCACATTCGTATACACGCACATAGTCGACTTCGAATGCGTTGTCGCCAGTAGCAAATGCATCGGCATCTACACCCAAATTATTCACATTTTCAGGCCAATCACCACCAACAGCAAAGTTGAGGATCAAAAAGAATTCTTTATCAAAAGGAGCACTATCCCAATGTGTGACTAACTCACCAGTAGTTTGATCAAAGTATTCTGTGAACCAACCAGTATGAGCTAATCCAACCGCTTCACCTGATGCTTTATAACGCACTTCAGATTGACGTTGAGTGGCATATAAATAATCATCCATATACCAGCGAATTTCACCTTCTTGCCACTCTACGGCATAGGTATGAAAGTCATCTGCGGGGTTTAATCCATCAGGTAAGCTATATGATTTACCTGATGATGAATTGTTAGGCCAAGATTTTCCATAATGCAGTGTGCCGTGGATTGCAGTTTCAACATTACCTTCATCATCACTAACACCTAAATTTACAGATTCAAAAATATCTATTTCACCCGATCTTGGCCAACCTCCATATTCTGAATCTGTTGGCATCATCCAAAATGCAGGCCAACTACCTTGCCCAGAAGGCGCTTTAGCGCGCATTTCTATACGGCCATACTTAAAATCGGCTTTATATTGGGTAATTAATCTTGCTGAGGTATAGGGCTTATCAGCACCTTCAACTGCCGGTAAGGCAACAATATTTAACATACCGTCTTGTATGAACGAGTTTTCAGCGCTATCTGTGTAACATTGCTGCTCCAAATTACCGCCGCCGTCACAGTTTATTTCGTGCGTCCACTTGTTGTTATCAATTGACGCCCCGTCAAATTCATCACTCCAAACCATTTGCCAATCTGAAACAGGCTTTGTTGGGTCAACTGCATTTGAAACCGTATTTGTTTCGGCTCCTCCTCCACAACCAAGTAATGTCATTGCTGATGCGCAAACCACTAATTGGGCGATATTTCGAGCTGCTTTATTCATTTTGTGTGATTCTCAAAATTTGGCTAAGAAACAAATTCAACCGCTATAACACTTGCCTAGTGTTTGTATCTTTTCGCGGATTGAACTTCTCCTCACCTTACATACCTAGATTGTTATATTTATTAGGTACACAGAGTGTCTGTACTCAAAGGTGATGATTAGCAAGCTAATCGCCGAGGATAATGAATTGGTTACAAATACTTAACAATTAAAATGCGCTATGAGGAAACGACTTTGCGATGTTAAATTAAAAATGAATATTCTAGCGACAAAGCGAAACAAAATAGCGGTGAAGTGAAGGGGTAAAATCACTGAACTGTAGAAACTTTTTGATCATAAACAAAAAAGTTTGTGCACCGTAAACGGCACACAAACTAAAGATATAATAAAGAGCGTTAGAACATGTAAAACAGAATTACACGAACTTAATCACCTTTTGACTCGTCTAAAAGTGCGACATTTTTTTCTGAGATAATGGGTCCAGAAGTGTATTCTGCAGGGCCAGCCTGTTCGTTGTTTCTATCAGCAAAGAAACTCAACAAACAACTACTATAATTTGATTTAGCGTTGGCTAACTTAGTGCCATCATCTTTTCGAACTAAAATAGTATCACCTACTAAAAAGTCACCTTCTACAGACAAAATTTCATCACTAGTCAGTTGTTCACTATCAGCATCTAAAACAGCATCAAAGTCATTTTCGACTACAACCTCGCCCTGTGCCTTAGATGTGTGTGTCATCCAATGTACATGCTCTTGCATAGGCACATCATAAGAACGGAAAATAGTACCTGGGTTTTTACCATCCAGTAACATATTAAATGGATGCTGGCTAAAGCCATTTACTATGTATGTATCTATACCATGTGAAGTGGCTTTTTCTGCCGCTTCAATTTTGGTTTTCATGCCACCAGTCCCGACATCACTCGTGACGCCACCAGCCATGGCATAAATTTCTTCAGTAATTTCATTTACCTCAGACAATATTTTCGCATCGTCATGAATATTTGGATTTTTATCAAAAAGGCCATCAACATCAGAACAAATAATCAAAGAGTCTGCATCAGCTGCAGCTGCCAACATGGCTGATAAGTTGTCATTATCACCCACTTTTAATTTATCAGTGGTGACTGTATCGTTCTCATTAAGAATAGGCAGAATGCCATGACTCAATAAGGTATCAATTGTATCTTTCACACTAATATATCTATCGCGATTACGTAAGTCGGCGTGAGTTAATAAAATTTGTGCTGTAGGAAAATCAAACAATCGATCCCAAGTTGCCATCATTTCTGTTTGTCCGGCAGCAGCCATGGCTTTTTTAACCGCTATAGTCGGTTTTGCGCCAGAAAACAGGTGGGCACCGGCAGCAATTGAACCAGAAGATACTAATACAACTTCTACACCTAAAGTTCTGCAACGCACTATAAATTGCGCAATATTTAACAAGTAATGACTACTACAGCCTTTTTTGTCTGGAGCAATAAGTGCACTACCCACTTTAATAACAATACGTTTCCAATTAAATTTATTCATAATTAGCTCCTTTAAGGTAATTTACTTTGCGCTATCACACTATCTGTTTCTTTAAACATAGATATCACAGCCTGAGATGGAGATTTGTCAAAGTAAGACACAAGCCAAATGGTGACACTACTTGCCAAAAATCCAGGGACAATTTCATACATCAGACTACTAAGTGTTTTGCCATTAATCATGACTGGTAGATATATCCACAGCAAGACTGTCACGGCACCAACTATCATTCCTGCGATAGCCGCTTTATAAGTTAAATTTGCTTTATACAAACTAAACAAAACTAATGGGCCAAATGCAGCACCAAAACCAGCCCATGCATTGCTGACTAAAGATAAAATACTATTATCACTGTCTAAGGACAATAACAAAGCAACCAGCGCAACACCTGCAACACCAAAACGCCCCATCATTACTGTTTTCTTTTCACTGATTGATTTAGTGGCATATAAGCGGTAAATATCTTCAGTTAGAGAACTAGCAGATACCAATAACTGAGATGAAATTGTACTCATAATAGCAGCAAGAATGGCAGCCATTAAAAAACCGCTAATCAGTGGATTAAACAACAATTCTGAAAACACAATAAATATGGTTTCGGGATCATCTAATGTCAAATTGAACTTATTTACGTAAGCCACACCAACTAAACCTGTCGCTAGAGCACCAAGAATAGTCACTGTCATCCAAGTCATACCAATATTACGAGCTGTACTGACATCTTTGATAGAACGAATAGCCATAAAACGCACGATGATATGGGGCTGACCAAAATACCCTAATCCCCAAGCTAAGCTCGAAATTAAAGCCAAGATAGTCACATTCCCCATAGATTCAGAAAAAGTAGGAATTGATTGGTAGGCGTGGCCTAACATTTCTTCAGTATTAGAAAACTCCTGCAATGCCACCACAGGAACTAATACAAGTGCTAGGAACATAATACACCCCTGCACAAAGTCAGTCATACTGACGGCTAAAAATCCGCCTAACAATGTATAGGACACAACAACCCCAAGGGTAATAATTAATCCTAAATGGTAGCTAAGATCGAAAGCC